>DASWIS010000016.1 GCA_036397555.1 Candidatus Zixiibacteriota bacterium
GATTTGGCGCTGGTCAACGCTACCGCCGCGCTCGCCTTGATCATTCTGGCGCTATATCTTGTGGGGGCAGGATTAATCAAGTGGCTGCGTTCGGAACGACTGCCGGAAAGCCCAGTTGTCACCACAAGCGGCCAATGAGACAACGACAAACGAGCACCGCGATTTGGATCAACTCATAAAAACGTCGCAGCGAGAGCACACAGCCCGTCTCACCCTCGCCCGGTCGCCGCTCAATGTGCTGAACATCGCCATGCTGACCGAGGTCAACGCATATCTGGAAACGTTGATCGGGCGCACCGACCTGTGCGCGCTGGTGATCGACGCCGAAGGGAAAGACTTCTCGGCGGGTGTCGACATTCCCGAGCACCGTGCGGACACCGTCGAATCGATGCTCGAGACATTTCACCACACATTTCGCCTCTTACACCAACTGCCGATGCCGACCGTGTGCGCGATCCACGGAGGCTGTTATGGCGGCGCGATGGAACTGGCGATCTTTTGCGACATCACACTCGCCGCCGATGAATTGAGGATTGGCGTGCCCGAGATCACGCTTGGCGTGTTTCCGCCGCTGGCGGTCGCGCACCTAGCGCACATTGTCGGAATCAAGAAGGCGGCAGAGTTGATTTACACCGGCGCCGCAGTCGATGCGACGGAGGCGCTGCGGCTGGGGCTTGTCAATCATGTCTATCCGGCGCGGGAGTTTGCCGCGCACGTCGAACAGTTTCTGACGCGGTTGACGCGTCTGTCGGCGTTCTCGCTGCGGCAGGTTAAGGCGGCATTTCGGCGCGCGGTGTTGTCCGATTTCGAGCGCGCGCTCAGCGAGTCTGAATCGGTCTATCTTAAGGGATTGATGGCCGGATCTGATCCGTCCGAGGGAATCACCGCATTCGGCGAGAAGCGCAAGCCGGTGTGGAAGAATCAGTAGCGCTAAACCATTCTCTCATCACGGCGCCGCCTTCGGGTGCCGCTCGATTGGAAGGATTTTTCGCACGATGCTCGAGGCGGCGTTCAGCGCTGCGCCATCGACGGCAACCTCCGCCCCGACGGATCGCAAAGTAGAAATGAGCGTTTCGGTCGCGATGTTCCCCGACGCTCCGGGGGCATAGGGACAGCCGCCGATCCCGGCGACACTGGAATCGTACGACGAAATGCCCAGTTCGTATGACGCGAGCACATTCGCGGCGGCGCGCCCATACGTGTCGTGGAAGTGCATCGCGACGCTTGACGGCTCCACGATCGTCAACAATTGATTCAGCAGGGCTCGGACTTCGTCCGGCTGTGCCATCCCGATCGTATCACCGATCGACAACTCATCGACACCGAGATCGAGCAGGCGCTGCGCGACATCGATTGTCTGCCCCGGTTTGATCTTCCCCTCGTACGGGCACCAAAACGCAGTGGATATGTAACCGCGCACCGGAATGTTGTTCGATCGGGTGCGGGCTATGACCGGCTTGAAGCGCCCGAGCGATTCTGCGATGGAGGCGTTGATGTTGTGTTGGTTGAATGATTCGCTCGCCGCCGTGAAGACAGCAATCTTGTCGACTGTTGCCGCCAATGCACGGTCCAGACCGCGTTCGTTGGGAACGAGTGCCGAATATGTCACCCTGGGATTGCGCGTGATCTGTGCAAACACTTCTTCCGCGTCCGCGAGTTGCGGAATCCACTTCGGCGATACAAAAGCGGACACTTCGATCTCACTGATTCCGGTCGGTGACAAGGCATCGACCAACGCGACCTTGTCGGCCGTCACGATGATGGCCGGTTCGTTTTGCAGGCCGTCGCGCGGCCCGACCTCGACGATGCGGATCATTTCGATTGTGTCAAGGTAACGAGTGAGGCGCCCAAGTCGACCAGTTCTCCTTCGGCACAGTGAACCGCCTCAACAATGCCGTCGTGCGGGGCGGTTAGCCGATATTCCATTTTCATCGCCTCGAGAACGACCAGCAAATCACCCTTGGCGACTCTGGCGCCGGCCTTGGCGGCGACCGTGATGACCCGTCCGGTCATCGGTGCGCGCACGTCATCGTGCCGGTGCGCAATGTTCGTATGGTTGTCGACACCGGAGATCAGATCGCCACGGCCGGGCCAGCCGACCCAGACACCGCGCGGTGTGCGCACCACGGCAAAGCGACTTCTTTTGCCGTCGCACTCGACGATGACCCAGCTCATTGGCTCATCCGGAAGCGACCCAGACTCTGCCACGGTGAGTGAACATCCCCGGCACCGGCAGACATTGCAGGCGTTCGTGTTGACGCTTTCGCCACAATATCATCAAGGCAGTCCGGCGGTGGCGGTTCAGTCCATTGTCGGCCGGACAATGTCGATGTGAAAGTTTCGCCCTGTGCGAAGAACTCGCTGTCGAGAATGTCGAGGAGGAACGACTGATTGGTTTTGATGCCGAGAACGACGGACTCCAGAAGTCCGGCACGCAGGCGCCGGGTTGCCTGCTTGCGGGTATTTCCCCATGCAACGAGCTTGGCCAACAGCGGGTCATAGAATGGGTGGACCGTGTCGCCTTCACGGATCCCGGTATCGATGCGCACGCAGGGATGCGAGGGCCACTCCAGCATCAGCACCCCGCCGGATTGCGGCAGGTAGCCGTTGTAGGGATCTTCGGCGTAGAGCCGCGCTTCGATCGCATGTCCGCGCGCCGTCGGCGGATCGGAGAGCGGTTCTCCGTGCGCGATGCGAATCTGCTCTTGCACCAGGTCTATTCCGGTCAGCATTTCGGTCACCGGGTGCTCGACCTGCAGGCGCGTGTTGACCTCCAAAAAGTAGAACTGCCCATCCGGACCGACGAGGAACTCCACTGTGCCGGCATTGGCATATCCTGCGACCGTTGCGATGCGCACAGCGGCATCGCGCAATGCGTCGCGCGTGGCCTGCGCGATTCCCGGCGATGGAGATTCCTCGATCACTTTCTGATACCGCCGCTGCAGACTGCATTCGCGCTCGCCCAGGGCGATCACGCGTTTTCCGTCGCCAAGAATCTGCACTTCGATGTGGCGCGCCGGATGGATATATTTCTCGATGAGCAATCGAACATCGCCGAATGCCGACTGCGCTTCGTGCCGCGCGCCGGCGAAGGCCGATTCCATCTCGGCGGCGTCACTGACCAGCCGCATTCCCTTGCCGCCACCGCCGCCGGCTGCTTTCAGCAGCAACGGATAGCCGATGTGCGCGGACGCCGACCTGGCTTCGTCAAGCGTGTTGATATCGCGTGCTCCGGGGACAGTCGGGACGCCGACTTTTTCCGCAATGACATGTGCCGTGCGTTTGTCGCCGAGTTGTTCCATTGCTTCCGGTGAGGGCCCGATGAAAGTGATGTCGGCCTCACGGCACGCGCGCGCGAATTGGGCACTCTCGGCGAGGAAGCCGTATCCGGGATGAATCGCCGTTGCACCCGACGACTGTGCCGCGCCGATGATCGTGTCGATGTTCAGATACCGGTCGTGCTCCCCCAAATCGACCGTCTCGTCGGCGAGCCACACGTGCGGCGCGTCGGCATCGGGACGCGTGCACACCGCGACCGATGCGATTCCCAATTCGCGCAACGTGTGCATCACCCGGCAGGCGATTTCGCCCCGGTTGGCGACGAGGATCTTCACTGGGTGTCGGCCGAGAGCCAGCGCGGATTGCGCTTTTCCAAAAACGCGCCCAGTCCGTCCTGTCCTTCCGGCGAGGTCCGGGCCCGCGCCGTCGTTTCGACGGTGTGCCGGTGGGCCGTTACTGCGTCCATCGCTGGTACTTCGCGGATTAGCTGCTTGGCCACCGTCACCGCATTTGGACCACATTTGAGCAAAGCGTGTGTGATCGCCTCCGTTGCCGTGTCCAGAGCGCCGGCGGCGGCGACCGCGTGCACCAGGCCCAGGTCATGTGCGGTTGCGGCGTCGAATCGCTCGCCGGTCAGGAAGTAGCGGCGCGCCGCGCGCGTGCCGATCGCGCGCAGGGCAAACGGTGAAATCACGGCGGGCACGATACCCAATCGCACCTCGGTGAATCCGAAGAGTGCCGTGTCGACTGCCAAGGCGACGTCGCAGCAGGCGACCAATCCCATCCCGCCGCCCAGGGCGTGGCCGTTGATCCGTCCCACGACCGGCTTCGGGCACTCGTCGATCGCGCGAAACATGCGCGCCATCGCGTCGGCATCGCGAGCGTTTTGCTCCTGCGTATCGCTGATGCTTTTCTTCATCCAGTTGATGTCGGCACCGGCGCAGAACACGTTACCGTTGCCGGTCAGGATGACCACACGACAATGCTCGTCAATCGAGGAGAAGGCCCCGGTCAGTTCCGCAATCAGGGTTTCATTGAAGGCGTTGCGCACTTGGGGACGGTCCAGCGTCACCGTCGTGATCGGTCCTTCCCGGGATATGCGAATGGCGTCCATGGGTTACGATACTACATGCGGAAGACCGGTGCGTCGGTTCGCGGAATCGGCGCATTCAGCGATGCCGAGAGCGCCAGTGCGACAATCTGTCGCGTCTCGGCGGGATCGATGATGCCGTCATCCCACAGCCGCGCGGTGCCGTAATAGGGATCGCCTTCACGTTCATACTTCTCGCGGACCGGATCGCCGATCTTCGCCGCTTCCGCATCGGAAAGCGTCTTCCCTTCGCGTTCGAGTTGCTCGCGCTTGATTTGCACCAGGACGCTGGCGGCCTGATCGGCGCCCATCACCGACACGCGCGCGTTGGGCCATGTGAAGAGGAATCGCGGTTTGTAGCCGCGTCCGCACATGGCGTAGTTGCCGGCGCCGTGTGATGCGCCGATGATCACGGTGATGCGCGGCACCGCCGCGGTTGCCACTGCCTGCACCATTTTGGCGCCGTCTTTGGCGATGCCGCCCTGCTCGTAGCGTTTGCCGACCATAAAGCCGGTGATGTTTTGCAGAAAGACCAGCGGCGTGCCGCGTTGCGCGCACAGTTGAACAAAGTGTGCGCCCTTGACCGCGCTTTCGCTGAAGAGCACGCCGTTGCTGGCGACGATCCCGACGGGATATCCCATCCAGCGCGCAAAGCCGCAGACCAGCGTGGCTCCGTATCCGGTTTTGAATTCATGGAAGCGGCTGCCGTCGACGAGGCGGGCGATCACCTCATGAACATCATACGGATGCCGCGCATCGGCGGGCAGGATGCCATACAGTTCGGCCGTGGGGTAGCGCGGGTCCTCCGGGTCACGGACATCCACATCGACTCGCTTGGTGCGATTGAGATTCTCGACCATATTGCGGCACATGCGCAGGGCGTGCGCTTCGTCGTCGGCCAGATGATCGGTGACGCCGGAGACGCGCGAGTGCATCTCGCCGCCGCCGAGTTCCTCCGTCGACACCTCTTCGCCGGTGGCGGCTTTGACCAATGGCGGTCCGGCGAGGTAGATCGTGCCCTGCTTTTTGACGATGATGTTTTCATCGGACATCGCCGGGACATACGCTCCGCCTGCCGTGCACAATCCGAGCACGACCGCCAACTGCGGAATGCCCAGTGACGACATCTGCGCCTGATTGTAAAAGATCCGTCCGAAGTGCTCCTTATCGGGAAATACATCCGCCTGCAACGGCAGGAAGACGCCGCCGGAGTCGACCAGATAGACCGCCGGCAGACGGTTTTCGAGAGCGATTTCCTGCGCGCGGATGTGCTTGCGGATGGTCTCGGGGAAATACGTCCCTCCTTTGACCGAGGCATCATTCGCCACGATCACGCACTCAACACCAGCCACACGGCCGATTCCGGTGACAAGGCCGGCCGACGGCACCTCGCCGTCGTAGTTGTCCCATGCCGCCAGTGCCGAGAGTTCCAGAAACGGCGTGTCCGGATCAAGCAGCTTGTCGATGCGCTCGCGCGCCAGCAGTTTGCCCCGTTTGCGCTGCGTTTCGATAGCGGAATCCGATCCGCCTTTGCGCACCTGCGCAAGCCGGTCGCGCAGCAATTGTGACAGGCCGCGATGATGTTGATCCCGATTCCGAAACTCCTCGGAACGTGGATCGATGGCGCTGCGGAGAATGTCCATGGTGATGCGGCATCAGACGATGCGCAGAGAGTGAGTATGGCCACCGGTGGGCATCGTCGGCAAGCGAAATCCCGCCGCCTACCGCCTGCGCAGGATCGCCCTCACCGGCGACGCATCCATTCCGGCCAGCTTCAGCGGCAGCGCGATCAGTTCGTAGTGCCCTTCGGCGACATGACCCAGCGACAAGTTCTCGAGAATGGCAGCCCCCGCTGACGCGAAGACTTTGTGCGCATCCAGAGTTTTGGAGTCCGCGCGATCGACCGAGGGCGTGTCGATCCCAACCAAGATCACGCCGCGATCCATCAGCAGTCTCGCGGCCTCGGCCGTGAATGATGCGAAATCGTCGCCGAATCGAGTTGCACTGGCCGTGCCGGTCTTAAACAGCACACGCTTGACTGTGCGCTGACCGAGTTTCCCGATGGCACGCCGGTCGAGCTCCCGCACTCCGGCGCAGTCGAGCACATAGACATCGCCGATGTACGGCGTCAGATCGGCATCGACCGGCGATCCGCCGTCAGATAAGAAGTGCAACGGCGCATCGGCATGAGTCCCCGTGTGCAGACTCATCGTGACGCTGCCGACATTGCAGGCATCGCCTTTGCCCATCTGCATAACCCAAAAGGTCTCAAAAGCAGTGTCTCCGGGCCAGACCGCGATCCCCGTCTCCAGCTTCTGTGAGATGTCGATGATCTGCGGCATAAGTCTATGTCACCACACGCTGGTGAGTTGCTTGCCGTTCATAGCTGCGATCAGACAGCATCGACGCGATTTCGGCGATGACCGCATCGATGTCGTCATCGGTGGTGTAGAAATGCGGCGCGATCCGGATCCCTGCCCCCGGCCGATAATCGACCAGAAAGTCGCGCGCCGTCAACTCCGCGGCGACCGGAGATGCATCGGGGATATCGATCGACACGGTCCCCGCCCGGGCTGAAGGATCCTCCGGCGTCATCACGGTCCAGCCGTGTGAACGGGCTAAATCGTAGAGCCGCGCCGTCATTTCCATCGAACGCCGACGAATCGCCGTCGGACCGATTTCGGCCGCAATCTCCAGTCCCGGCCCGCACGCGTACAGCGCCGGGATGTTCGGCGTGCCGTTGATGAATCGATAGGCGCCCTGTGAACGCCGCAACGGCGGTTGGGCAAACGCGAACGGGTTGTCGTGCGACATCCATCCGGTCAGGCGCGGTTTGAGGTCCAGCGCCAAGTCGGGTCGAACGTAGAGAAAGCATGCGCCCGGTCCCCCGCACAGCCACTTCAGGCAGCCGCCGACCGCGAAGTCGACACCCAGTTCGGTCACATCAAACGGCAGGACACCTGCGGAATGGAACGTATCGAGCACGACCAGGGCGCCGACACGGTGCGCGCGCTCGATGACCGCTTTCGCATCGACAATCGCCGATGAGAGAAAAAGCACGTGAGAGATCGGCACAAGCAACGTCGTCTCATCGATCGCCTCGAGCAGATGTTCCGTCGGGACCGCAATCCCATCCGGGCACGGTACGATCCGGACGTGTCCCGCATCACGCAGCCATTCGTGATAGAGGTACTGCAGCGATGGAAACTCCATCTCGACCATCACGACTTTGTTGCGCGGCGGAGCCACATCGAAACACGACAGTACGGTCGCAGACGCCGAGGTGACATTCGGATGCATCGAGACGCTGTCGGGGGCGGCGCCGATCAACGATGCGATACGGTCCCCGACCTGGCGGGACATCATCCACCATGTCTCTTCCCAAGCCCGGACACCGCGACTTTTCCAGGCAGCCGCATAATCCGCCAATGCCGCGGCCGCGCGATTCGGCATCGCACCCAGAGAGTTGGAAATCAGGTAACGGCAGTTACGGACTGAGTCAAACTCGTCGCGATAGGACAGCAAATCTCGCTGCACGGCGGCAATCCCGGATGGCATGTCGGCAAGATACCCGAACCGTGCCAACCGGGCAACCCGACCTGAGAACGGCGGGAAACTGTCGTCGAGTGCAGAATCTTACGGGCCCGATCGCTCGGGCTCAAAATCGCGGCCCTGTGCAACGGGCTCGTCGCTGAGCCCGAACAAACGGCGGACGGAGCTGACCAGTTCGATGGCGTACGAGAAGACTAAGGGAGTCAAGACAAGGGTGATTACCGTCGATACCGCCAACCCGCCAACCACGACCGCGCCAATGCCGCGATACAATTCCGAGCCGGCGCCGGGCATGACGATCAGCGGCAACATCCCGAAGACCGTCGTGCCGGTGGACATGAGGATCGGGCGCACGCGGATGCGGACCGACTCCTTGACCGCGCTGCGCGCATCCATGCCTTCCCGCATCGATTGCAGGGCCTGATAGACGATTAGGATTGCATTGTTGACGACGGTGCCGACCAGGATGACGAAGCCAAGCATGGTCAGTACATCCAATTGCTGTCCGGAGTCGGCCAACTGGACAATACGCAGCCCCAACACTCCGCCGAAGGTGGCCAACGGTACGGTGAACATGATAACAAGCGGATAGACAAACGACTGGAAGAGTGCCGCCAGCAGCAAAAATGTCAGAATCACCGCGATATTAAATCCCGCAAATAGCTCGGTTCTGAGTCGCGACAGATCATCGGCTGTCCCGGAGAAGAACACATCGACCGATCCGCCGATGGTACCGTCCTCCCGCAGTGGTTTCATCACCTGGTTCTGCAGCAGGGCGATGGCGGCTTCCAGTGGAATGTCGTCGGGAAGCGTTGTCTCTATCGAGACCACTCGCTGCCGCTCGATATGATTGATCTGCACCGGCCCCTGACGCATTTCAACGTCGGCGACATCGCCGACCGTGATAATTCGACCGGAGGGCGTGGCCAACGGCAACTGCGCAACGTCCTGCGTGTGGCGGGTCCAGGAATCGGATCCCTTGATCAGCAAATCCAGTTCCCGCCCCTGGTACCAAAACTCGCTGACACGGGCGCCGTCGACCATGGCATTGACCGCATTGCCGATTTCGCTGGCAGTCAGACCCGCGTCGGCCGCGCGCACGCGGTCGGGGATGACGCGGACTTCGGGATTGCCCAAATCGAGCGCCGGGATCGGCCGCGAATTCGAGCCCGGCAGAACCTCGCCGATCTGGCCGAAGATGCGCCCGGCGACGGGGAGAATCTGGTTGATGTCCGCGCCCGTTACATCGACGCGCACCGATCGTGTCCCCGCAAACCCGCGTTCAAACAGGGACGCCTGATTCGCCAGCCCGAATGCCCCCGGCACTGAGAAGAGAATGCCGTTGGCGATGGGAAGCAGTTCCCGAACACGGCCGTCTTCGTTGGCGCGAATGCCGAAGAAGGCCTGGCCCGCAAACGCCACGAAGAAAAAGTTGTCGATCCCCCCTCCGGGAAGGTCTTGTGCCTTATCGAGCGGAGTCTCCCATAAGTGGCGCAATCCGGCCTCGACGTTTTCGCCGAGCTTCACCATCTCTTCTAGGTTGTATCCGGGCGGGGGCAGCATGAAGCCGAAGACAAAGTTCTGGTTCCCATTGGGCAGATACTCGGCCGGGGGTATCAAAAGTACCGTCAGACCCATCGCGACCACGACAATGCCCGCTATCGAACCCAATCGCCGCTTGTTGTTGGCATTGATATAATCGACGTAGCGCGCCAGGCGCGCGGCGAACCGTCCCAGCCACGTTTCATGTCCGGAGTTACCCTTCAGCTTGTGCGAGACGCGGAGGATTCGTGCCGACGCGCTGGGAATGACCGTCAGCGCGACGATCATCGACAGGATGATCGCTGTGCAGATGGCGATGGCGATGTCGCGAAAAAGCTGCCCGGCACGCTCCTGAATGAAGACCACCGGCAGGAAGACCGCGACTGTCGTCACCGTCGAGGACAATAGCGCACCCCAGACTTCCCGCGTGCCGACATACGCCGCCTGCCAGCGGTCCTTGCCCAACTGCATGTGGCGATAGGTGTTCTCGAGGACGACAATGGCGCTGTCGACCACCATCCCAACCGCGAACGCCATCCCCGCCAGTGAGATGACATTGATGGTGCGGCCGAACAGGAACATGGTCAAAAACGTGCTGATGATCGAAATCGGTATCGCGATTCCGATGACGAGAATCGACGAGACCGAACGCAGGAAGAAAAAGAGCGCGACAATGGCGAGCAGCCCGCCCAGGTAGATGTTGTTGAGGACCAGATCGATCGCCGAGTCGATGTAGATCGTCTCGCGGTAGACATTCTGCACCGACATGCCGCGCGGGTTGAGAATGTCGCGGTTGACGCCTTCCAACTCGGCCAACAGCCCTTCGGTCACTTCCATCACGTTGGCCCCGACCTGCCGTTGCGCATTAAACGCGATCGACGGATGGCCGAAGTGGCGCACCTGTGCAACCGGTTTTTGATGCGCCATGCGCACGTCGGCCAAGTCGCGCACATAAATCGGGGTTCCATTGCGGGTCGTGACGACGGTATTGGCGACCTGGTCGGTACGCTCGTAGCGCGAGGTCGTACGCACGATGTAGCGGCGCTTGCCTTCACTAAAATCGCCGCCGGAGATGTCGCGGTTTTCAGCGCGCAGCGCAGCGGTCAACTGCGCAATGGTGATCCCCATCGACGCGAGCCGGTCGGGATCGAACTCGACATGCAACTCATCGTCGACGCCGCCGAAGAGGTTGATCGCGGCCACGCCGGGGACACGCTCCAGCCGCGGCTTGACCATGTCCTCTATCAGCCGCTGCATGTGGGGCACGTAGACCGACGAATCGCCCTTGACCACAAACCAGGCGATCGCGCCCTCGAACGGACCCGAGGCGGTGACGATGGGGCGGTCGGCAGTTTCCGGGTAGTCGGGCACCTCGTTGAGCTTGTTGGTGACTTTCACCAGCGCACCGGTGATGTCGGTGCCGACCGCAAATTGCAGCAAGACCTGCCCGTAGCCGTCGTGCGATTCGGAGTGCATCTCCTCCAGTCCTTCGACCGACTTGAGGAATTCCTCCTGCTCCTCGATAATCTCCTTTTCGATCTCCTCAGGGGAGGCGCCGAACCAGTTCGTGGTGACCGTGATCTGCGGCCGTTCGACTTCGGGCGTCAGTTGCACCGGCACGCTGGTCAACGCGACAATGCCGCCCATCACCAGGATGAGCACGCCGACAATGACGGTAACGGGGTAGCGGATGGAGGCCTGAATAAGATTCACGCGAAATCCTTAAACGGACCGGGCGCGCATCGGCGCGCTACGGTGACGACGACGCGCCGTCGGCGGGCGGCGCGGCGGGCGCGGTACTCTCTTCGGTGCGAACCGGGCTGCCCGGGAATATGCGCTCGTTGCCTCGGACGACAATCGGCATGCCAACCTGCAATCCGTCGCCCGAGACCGCGACCATCGAGCCACTCGATGCCGACGTCATCACCGGGATCGGCGCCGCCAGGCCCTCGTTAATCGTGTACACGAGGGATTGCATCCCCTGACGGACCACCGCGTCCTTCGGGACCGCCAAACTGGAGAACCGTTCCTTCATCGACAGGGTGGCGCGAACCAGCGCGCCGCCTCCCAGCCGTCCTTCACGGTTGTCGACTTTAATGATGACCGGGTACGTATGGGTTTCCCCGGAGGCATTCGGCGCAAACCCGGTCACGCGACCTGTCAACGGCTCCTGCTCATCTCCCGATGCTATGATGAAGACGGAACTGCCGATCTCAAGGTGCCCGAATTTGCGTTCCGGCAGATCGACGACCACTGTGAGCTCGGACAGATCGACCATATCGTAAACCGGATCCCCCACGCTGACCCATTCGCCCGCATCAAGATGCCGGCGCAGCGTGTATCCCGAATACGGCGCTTTGATGCGGCAGCTTTCATAGTCGATGGCCGCGCGGTCGCGCAGGGCCTCGGCGCGCATGACTTGTGCTTCGGCGCTTGTGATCCAGGCCTCGGCGCTGTCGAGCGTGATCTGTCGGACCAATTCCCTGGCGAAGAGTTCTTCCGTCCGCTTCCGGTGTGATCGCGCCAATTGCAATTGCGCCTCCGCCTGCTTTAAGTCGGCCGTTCGCGACTGCAGGTCGAGACGGACGCGTTCCCCGTCCAGTGCGACAAGGACCGTACCGCGCGTCACCCACACGCCCTCCCCGGTCACGATCGAGTCGACAGCTCCGTCCACTTCGGAGACGATAGAGCTGGTCGCTCGCGCTTCCGTGCGGCCGATCAGTGTGAGCTGCTCGTTGAACTCCAGCATGCGGACTGTGTCGGTCGCGACCAACATCGGCGGCATGCCTTGTGCCGGCACTTCGACTGGTCCCGATACGCCGGCCACTGCCGCCAACGCGACCCCCCGGAGCAGGTGTTTTGCGATAGCTGTCTTCATTGAGTCGGGTACCCGGAATCGATGAGTTAGTGATAGGCCCATGTCGGCTGGCGCAGTATCAATCATACGAATATACACCGTCACAGTTTGCCCGTAGGCCCATTTGTGATATCACTTTGGGGTCCCCGTTAGAACCATCTGCCTCCATCGGTGTTCCCGCATCCAGTTAACGATCGCTTAAGACTCCCCGACTGTTCTATGACCTTCACTAATCCACCGTTTGCGTCGGACACAACGGGATGCTTCCTTGCGGTCCACGCTATGGAGAAACACACAATCCTGGTCATCGAGGACGAGCCGGATATTCTCGACGTCATCGACTACAACCTGAAACGTGATGGGTTCACGGTTGTCACGTCTCCGGACGGGGAGCAGGGGCTCAGCGAAGCCCAAAAGACCCCTCCGGATCTGATTCTGCTGGATTTGATGTTGCCCGGTCGCGACGGTCTGGAGGTGTGTCGCCGGCTTAAGGCGAACCCCTCGACCCGCTCCATCCCGATTATCATGGTCACGGCAAAGGGTGAAGAGGGCGATATCGTGTTGGGGCTGGGAATCGGGGCCGACGATTACATCACCAAGCCGTTTTCGGTCCGTGAGCTGATGGCGCGCGTCAAGACCGTTCTGCGTCGAGGCCCGTTAACCGACGTCGGGCGCAGCCGGGATCGGATCGCCCGCGATGCTCTCTTGATCGATAAAGCGCGCCACGAGGTGCGCGTGGCGGGAGAGTCGATCGTCTTTACCGCGACCGAGTTTCGTCTTCTGCACTTTCTGGCGGCCAATCCCGGACGTGTCTTCACACGTAACCAATTGTTGGATCGCGTGATCGGAGAGGAATCCGATGTCATCGACCGAAACATCGATGTTCACATTCGCGCCATCCGCAAGAAATTGGGAGACTCGGCCGACCTGATTCAAACGATCCGTGGCGTTGGATACCGCTTCCGCGACGAGGAAGAATAGGCCGTGCGTCGCGCCCCGCTCTTCTGGAAAGTCTACATTGCCTGCCTGCTGTGCGTCGGCGCCGTGGTCCTCTTCGGTGCGCAACTCGAGGATTCCGAACGCTCGCTGTGGGTGACGCTGATTGCGGGCGCGATCGTGGCGCTCGCGGTCACGGTACTTCTGGCAAAACCGGCGATCGGGCGTCTGCGAACGATTTCGACGGCGTTGCGAAAGCTGGCCGCCGCCGAATTCGGCCATCGAGTCGAAGTCGACCGCCACGACGAGATCGGCGGACTGGCGCATGATTTTAATGTCGCGGCCGGGGGATTGCATGAGCGCTTTTCGGCCATCTCCGGGGACCGGGCCAAATTGGCCTCGATCTTGTCGGGAATGATCGATGGCGTGGTTGCTGTCGATGCCGACGCACGGGTCATCCACATCAATCAGACCGCCAGCCGTCTGCTGGGCGCCCCGGCGATCGAGAGTCTGGGCCGCCCGGTCTGGGAGATCACACGGATCACCGCGCTGGCGGAATTGTTGGCTGATGTGCTGGCCACGGGACTGCCGCGGGACCATGAAGCACGGATCGTCGAGAAGCCGCGCGATCGGCATGTCGCGCTCTACGCCTCGCCGCTGCTGGACGAGGCCGGGCATAACGCCGGCGCGGTGGCCGTTCTCCACGATGTCTCCGAGCTGCGGCGACTCGAGCAAGTGCGCCGCGACTTCGTGGCCAACGTTTCCCATGAACTGAAGACGCCGATCACGGCGATTCAGGGGTTGGTGGAAACACTTCTGGACGACTCAGGCACGGATGGGCCGACGCGACAGAAGTTCCTCGAACGGGTCAGGCATCAATCGGAACGGCTGTCGAACCTGGCGACCGATCTGTTGTCGCTGTCGCGACTGGAGGCCGATCACTCACTGCTGGAGCCGCTGTCACTGGACTGGCGTTCGGTCATCACCGAGTCAATCACGGCCCTCGGTCCTTTGAGCCAGAAACGAGGCGTGCTGATACGATCAGTGTTGAATCCGCTGCCTGTTGAGGTGATCGGAGACCGCGAGACTTTGCGGCAGGTCATCGACAATCTGCTTGATAACGCCATCAAGCACACACCGTCGGGCGGACAGGTCACGGTCTCACTGTCCGGCGACCGAAACCGCGCGACCCTCGAAGTGACCGACACCGGGATCGGGATCGATCCTGTGCATCAGGAACGGATCTTCGAGCGGTTCTACCGGGTGGACACTGCACGGTCGCGTGAGATGGGAGGGACCGGATTGGGTTTGGCTATTGTCAAGCATGTCGTCCTGGCCCATTCCGGCACCGTCACCGTCGACAGCACCCCCGGCCACGGGAGTACCTTTCGGGTTACGTTGCCTCTGGCGAGCGCGGCGCCTCCGGGGCGTTAATTTTAGAAAAAATCTCTGCCTTAACCATTTCTTCATTTGCGAACACCACTCTCGAGAAGCTCGACCGGGCTGGGGTCGGCAATGGCGTCATCACGCAGATCAAAGAGGAGGGTCGCATGCGCGTGAGGAAAGGCGTTGGGAGTGGGATTGTTCTGATCACCATGCTTTGGGTCTGGCCGACCATTGGGCTCGGCTTTGAGAGACAGATCAAAATTGGCGGGCTGATTCAAAACGACTGGTCGGCCGGTGAAGGCGACGATGGCTTGCGAGCGCTCGTTGGTGAACTGGAGGATGGCACGGAATTCCGTCGCGCCCGGCTCTGGGTCTCCGGCAAAGTGCACGAGCGGATCGCCTACAAGGCGCAGTACGATTTTGCCTCCGGCGTGCCGTCGTTTAAGGATGTCTATATCGAACTGATCGGCATCCCCGCGCTCGGCGGTCTCCGGGTCGGTCAGTTCAAGGAACCATTCAGCTTTGAGGAACTGATCAGCGGCTCCCAAATCTCAGTTTTGGAACATTCAGTCGCGCACGCGTTCACACCCTCCCACAACACCGGCATCGCCCTGTTCAACACATGGGAAGACCAACGCATTACCGCGACAGCCGGAGTGTTTCGTGAAGACGATGGGTTCGGCAAATCGACCGGTGACGGCGAATACAACTTCACCGCTCGTTTGACCGGGTTGCCGTGGTTCGACGATGGCAAGGGACTGGTTCACTTCGGCGCGGCTGTCAGCCGTCGGGATCCGGCCGACGACATGGTCCGGTATTCCCAACGCCCATCACAGCACCTGGCTCCCCGATTTGTCGACACCAGGGCAATCGCTGGAGTCGACGCGGCCGTGCTGGCCGGGTTCGAGTTTGCCGCGGTCTATGGTCCGGTGCCGATTCAGGCGGAGTACCTCAGTTCACACCTCGATGCCCCGTCGGTCGATGACCCGAGCTTCAACGGCTATTACATCCAGATTGGCGCGTATCTGACCGGCGAGCATCAGGCCTACAAGAAGTCCGCGGCGGTATTTGATCGAACTCAGCCACGATCCGACTGGGCTTCCGAGAACAACGGAGTGGGCGCGATCCAAGTCATCGCACGGTTCTCGCGGGTCGACTTAAGCGACGGCATCGTCACCGGTGGCGAGATGGAGGATATTGTATTTGGGTTAAACTGGCTCCTCAACCCGTATGCCCGGATCATGGTTAATTATATGCATGCCAATCTCTTAGGTGTTGGCAATGCCGATGGGGTCTCGACGAGGATCCAAGTCGACTTTTGAGTGATAAACATAGGTTCTTTAATGCCTCTTAACATTGCGAGAACAAACTATCTCACTTGTGTCGCATTGTAATGCGGTCTAAGCGTCGTCCATACGGAGGGGTGATCATGCCATCACGGATTGTCGTCGCTTTACTCATCATCTGCACTGCAATTGCCGGCTGCGGGTCGGGCAACGGCGAGCCAAAGTCAACGGGGATGACCGGAACGGTCACTGTTGACGGTTCCAGCACGGTCTTTCCGATCACGGAAGCGGTGGCCGAAGAATTCCAGAAGGTGCAAACGGGTGTTCGTGTCACAGTCGGCATCTCGGGCACCGGAGGCGGTTTTAAGAAGTTCACATCGGGTGAGACAGACATCAGCGACGCCTCGCGACCCATCAAGCCCGAGGAAGTGGCGCGCGCGGCCCAGCATGGTATCGAGTATGTCGAGTTGCCGGTGGCCTTCGATGGGTTGTCGGTCATCGTCAACCCGGACAACACATTCGTCAACTCGTTGACGGTGGCCGAGCTCAAGCGCATCTGGGAGCCGGGCAGCACGGTGAAATTGTGGAGTGACGTGCGGCCGGAGTGGCCCAAACGGAAAATTCGCCTTTATGGCCCGGGTACCGATTCGGGAACGTTCGACTACTTCACCGAGGCGATCAACGGCAAGTCGCAGTCCTGCCGGGCTGATTTTACCGCCAGCGAGGATGACAACGTCTTGGTGCAGGGCATTGCCGGCGACCCCGATGCACTCGGGTTCTTTGGATTCGCCTACTATATCGAAAACCAGGACAAGCTCAAACTGGTCCCCATCGACGACGGCAATGGGCCGATCGCCCCATCGGAGGAGACCATCAACAACGGGACCTACGCGCCGCTGTCCCGCCCGATTTTTATCTACGTCGGCACAAAGGCCGCGCAGCGTCCGGAAGTCGGGGCGTTTGTCGACTTCTATCTGGAGCATGCCCCGGTGTTGGTCGGAGAGGTGGGGTATATTTCATTGCCGCAGGCCGCGTATGCGCTCGCCAAGGATCGGTTTGCGCGCCGTGTGACCGGGTCGGTATTCGAGGGACGATCCACCACACGAATCAAGCTGGAAGACTTGCTCTCCGCCGAATCGGCGGGAACGTGATCAGTTGAGCCGGTGAATCATACGGCAACGGCACTACCGCCCAAAAGGCGCCGCTGGTCGGAGGAAGCGATCCGCGGCGGCCTTCTTGTGTGCGCGCTGCTGTCGATCGCGACGACGATCGGGATCATCGCTGTCCTCGCGAGCGAGACCTACTCATTTTTCAAACACATTCCGCTCTTCGAGTTTCTGTTCGGCACCCGCTGGACGCCGCTGTTGGAGCCGAAATCATTCGGCGTGCTCCCGTTGATCAACGGCACTTTTCTGGTGGTTGTCGGGGCGGCGTTGGTCGCCATTCCCGTTGGGCTCACGGCGGCGATCTACCTCAGTGAATACGCCCCCGACCGCGTGCGCTCCATACTCAAGCCGACGCTGGAGGTATTGGCCGGAATCCCGACGGTCGTGTACGGATACTTCGCTCTGACCTTCGTCACCCCGCTGTTGCAATTGATCATTCCGTCGACGCAGGTGTTCAACGCCGCCAGCGCGTCGGTCGTTGTCGGAATCATGATCCTGCCGATGGTCGCATCGCTTTGTGACGATGCCTTGCGGGCCGTGCCGCACTCCCTGCGCCAGGGTGCATATGCACTCGGCGCCACGTCGTTTGAAACCACGACGCGTGTCGTCGTACCGGCGGCGCTCTCGGGGGTGATGGCGTCGTTCGTTCTCGCCGTTTCACGTGCCATGGGCGAGACCATGGCAGTGACGCTGGCGGCGGGCGCCTCCCCGAAGATGACACTCAACGTCTTAGAAAGCATCCAGACGATGACGGCGTATATCGTCCAGATCAGTCTCGGCGACACACCCGCGGGCACGATCGAGTATCAGACGATCTTCACGGTCGGCTCGTTGCTCTTTGCGATCACGCTGGTGATGAACGTGATTGCCAACCGCGTGCTGCGCCGGTTCCGCGAGGTATACGAGTGACGATGGCACATCCCGCCAAAGCGGGCGCGCTCGGCGCGCGCCGCAGATGGGCCGCGCTCTTTGTCGCGACATGCCGTCTGTTCACCTGGCTCGCCGTGGTGTTGCTGGGAGTTTTGATTCTTCATGTCACGCGCGAAGGGATCGGCTGGCTCGATGGGGGCTTCCTGTCGAGCTATCCGTCACGATTCGCGGAGAAGGCGGGCATCAAATCGGCGCTCTTCGGGACGTTGTGGCTGACATCGCTGACAGCGCTGTTCTCAATACCGGTGGGAGTAGCGGCCGCCATCTACCTTGAGGAATTCGGCGGCCGCGGAAAACTCAGTGCGTTTATCGACATCAACATCGCCAATCTCGCCGGTGTACCGTCGATCGTGTACGGCATCCTGGGGTTGGCGATCTTTGTGCGGTGGTTTTCGCTGCAACGCAGTGTGCTGGCCGGTGCGCTCACCATGAGTTTGCTCATCCTGCCGGTGATCATCATGTCTTCACGCGAAGCCATTCGCGCGGTCCCGCACTCGATCCGCCAGGCCGCACTGGCGTTGGGCGCCACACCGTGGCAGACTGTTCGTTACCATGTCCTCCCGGCGGCACTGCCGGGCATCCTGACGGGCCTCATATTGGCACTCTCACGCGCCATCGGCGAGACCGCGCCGCTCATCATGATCGGCGCACTCACATATGTCGCTTTCGTTCCTTCCGGGCCGATGGACGCGTTCACCGCGCTCCCCATACAGATTTTTAACTGGGCGTCGCGGCCGCAGGCTGAGTTTCATCAGTTGGCGGCGGCCGGTATCGTCGTCCTTCTGGCCGTATTGCTGATTATGAATGCCGCGGCGATCATCATCCGTCATCGCTCACAGCGAGACCGCGCATGGTAACTCCCAGCCCGCAGCCGACCGCCAGAGCCGCCGACGCCGCCGGCTCGCCGACGATCATCCAGGCGCACGATCTCTCGATCAGCTACGGAACCGCGCCGGCGATCCGAAATCTGAGTCTGGAGATCTCCGAGAATCGCATCACCTCGATCATCGGCCCGTCGGGATGCGGCAAAAGCACTCTGATTCGCGCATTCAATCGCATGAATGACTTTATCCCCAACGTGCGGATGGAGGGCGTCATCGAGTACCGCGGCGCCAATCTCTATGGCCCCGGCGTCGATCCCGTGGATGTCCGCCTGCGTATTGGGATGGTCTTTCAGAAGCCAAACCCATTCCCCAAATCCATCTTCAAGAATGTGTCATGGGGGCCCTCGATCAACGGACACAGATCCGATGTCGACGGTTTGGTCGAGGAGTCGCTGCGCCGCGCCGCACTGTGGGATGAGGTCAAAGACCGGCTGCGCGACAGCGCCCTGGGACTGTCCGGCGGGCAGCAGCAGCGGTTGTGCATCGCGCGCGCCCTGGCGATGCAGCCCGACGTCATCCTGATGGATGAGCCCTGCTCCGCGCTCGATCCGGTCTCCACCTCCCGGATCGAGGACCTGCTGTTTGAACTGAAAAAACAGTACACAATCGTGATTGTCACCCATAACATGCAGCAGGCGGCGCGTGTCTCCGACTTTACGGCCTTTCTGGACGCGGGCAAGTTGATCGAGTTCGGCGACACCGAGACACTGTTTACGCGACCCAAAGAAAAACGGACCGGTGACTATGTCATGGGGCGGTTCGGTTAACGCAAGGACGGGCGCATGTCGAAACACCTGTTGCGCGACCTGGATATCCTCAAGCGGGAAATCCTTACCATGGGATCGCTCGTCGAGGAGCAGATCAACAAGGCGATCCGCGCGCTGGTCGATCGGCGTCCTGATTTGATCGCGGAGGTCCTCGACGGCGACGAAAAGATCGACCAGACCGAAGTCGCAGTCGAGGAGTCCTGCCTGAAAATCCTCGCGCTGCACCAGCCGGTCGCCCAGGATCTGCGGTTTATCATCACCGTGTTGAAGGTCAACAACGATCTGGAACGGATCGGCGATCTGGCGATCAACATCGCCAAGCGCGCGAAGTATCTCTGCGCACACGAGCCGCTGCCGATGCCGATTAAGATCGCCGATATCGCCGAAACGGTCAGCGCGATGGTGCGATCCAGTCTCGATGCGCTGGTCAACGGCGACACCAAGACCGCCATGTGGGTCTGCCAAATCGACGATCAGGTCGACGATCTGAACAAGAAAATGTTTATCGGACTGCAGAGCCTGATGCAGAAGGATTCCAAGACGATCCCCCGGGCGATCAATGCGCTGTCGGCCTCCCGCCATCTGGAGCGCATCGCCGATCAAGCCACCAACATCGCCGAGGACGTGATCTTCCTTGTCGAGGGAGAGATCGTCCGGCACCGCATGGATGACTTGATGGAAACCGTCAACGGCGCCCCGTAGTCCCGTTTGCTTAGCACTACAGCTTGCGAATCAGTACGTCGTCGCACGGTATGCCGAGGCGTTCGAGGGACGCAAAGAAGTGGCCGAGCGTCAGAAGGTACGCGTTCGAGCCGACGGCGATGTCCTCCCGCACCGTCGGGGATATGTTGCTGTAAAAGTAGTGGCCGGATTGGGCATTGACTTCCCGAATGCGCGGGCGGTCTTCCATGCGGTCGATGAAGAACGCTCCTGCTGTCAGGACCGGTTCCCCCGGAAACAGGAAGGCGTGGTTGGCGCGGGGGACTTTGCGTCCGGTCTTCTGTTCCATCCGGTCGACGTCCTCGCGCAACAGTTCACGCCCAAAGCGCACAGTACCGTCGACCCCGACCGCGAAGAAGTATTCCCCGGCTGCCAGCGTATCGAAGCCGGCGCGGGTCAATGTCGAGAGCACACGCATGTCACCCCCCCTGTCGACGAACTGACGGAATTCGCGTTGGAGCATGGGCTGCTCTTTATCGGGGTACGCAACCGGCCGGGCACTGTCGATCATCGCCCCCCGCAGAGAGTCGGTTGGTATGAAGCCGCGGATGCCGTGCGCGAAGTCGGTCGATATGCCTTCATGGTCGTGAAGATACTCTTTGTAGTTGGCGTAGCCCTCGATTACATACCCCGGCGGTTCGGCATAGAAGTCCTCTCGCTCGGGAAGTCCGAAGTCAATTGCCCGAGGAGGGTTCGCATCGGGCAATCCGGAATCAATCTGTTGCAGGTAGTCGGAAACAGCCGCCGCGTAGCGCCGCCGCCGGTCGATCACATCGTTGTTCGCCGCGATCAGTGACCGCTGCCAGATCAGCCAGCGCAACTGCTGGATTGCGCCAAACCAGATCGTGTCCGCATGGGAGTCCGCCATCACCGTGCCCGCTGCCCAGGGCAAGGGCGCAGGGTCTCTGGCGATACGGAAGCCGAGTTTGCCCTGCAAAGGAGCCGCCGCCGAATCACAGATGGCCGCTGAGAAACAGACAACGCGGATGTATCGCAGGCGCGTAGACAGCCAGGCATCACCCTCATACGATGGGTCCAGTGGCCCGCGGACGAGAACGTCGGCTCGATTGCCCAACTCGCCGGTCAGCCATGCGTGCAGGTCGCTGCCCACCCACGCGGTCAGGGCGTCGAACGCGTTCCCGGTAATCGGTTCATTTGCTCGTGCGAGGGCGGCAAGACTCAGGCACAGCGCCAGAGTTATGCCGTACACAGGGCGTCGAACGGACGCGGTCGGACGATTCATGTGCGTTGCTTGTGGATTACTTTCCGGAGGTGGCGAAGAGGCGAACCTCGATCAGAATCTCTTCACCGACCTGCGACCCGATGATCCCCGCCCCGCGCGGGCCGGTGATTCCGTAATCGGCCAGTTTCAATGTGAAGGCCGCGTGTGCGGCCAGGAGCGAGCCGGTCAGCTTCTTGTCGGCGCGGGCGGCATCCGGCATGAAAGTCACTGTTGCCGGAAATTCGACCGTGTGAACAGAGTCGTACAGCGCGAACTCTCCCACGATCGTCATATCGTAGGTAGCCGCATCGTCGATTCGCTTCGACAGGTCGACACCTTTGGTACCTGATATTGCGAGTCGGATCTCCGGATGCTGCTCCGCGTCGAGCCAGTCAGAACTGCGCAGATGCTCATCACGCTTCGGGATTCCGGTGCGCAGGTCGCCGACTTTGACGACAATCTCTCCAGTGCCCCCAGCGTCCGGCCGAGCCGGGTCGAACGTGACCGAACCGTAGACCTCTTCCGCTTTGCCGACAATGTCTTCAAGGGGCGCTTTGCTTTTGAACACGACAGAATTGCGGCCGTATGACGGGTCGATCAAAAATACGACGCCGTCGGCCGCCGCGGAGTCGTTGATCGGCTGTTGCTCCTGGGCGTACGTGGCCGCGGTTCCTGCCCATATTGTCAGCATGGCGGCAATCGTCATGTACTGCATGGTCCGTTGAGATTGGATCACTTGCTGTGTCGCTTTCGAGTTCTCCACAAGGTCAGGGCCGCGACTGCGGCCCAGTATGGTACCACAATGGTTACGACCGAGACGACGTGTTTGTCGAGCAGAGCGGGCGCGCCGGGCAGCAGGCCGAATCGGAATGCGTCGCGACGGGTGTGTTGCGTCGCATTGTCATCGTAGAAGCCGGCCGCCGCCAACGGATCGTCGGGTTCGAGTTCGATGGGTACTTCCTCAATGACCTCATATTTGGTGTAGTAATCGCCCCCGGTGCTCTGCCACAGGACCAGCAAACCTGCCGTCACCACAATCGCTGTCAGGATCTCCCGGTTCATCTTCATCAAACCCGTTCATTGATACCCGATCCGTGGGGATTTCGGGACTGTAATCAGCGATCGGGCCGGCAGACCGGCTTCCGGCCACACCACGTCATCGCCTTAACCACTTGGGGGCGTTGGCCTTCGGGACGCGCCCCCTGCCGGCTTTGGGCCGGTTCTGCAGAAGCTTCCCGTTTGGGTAGAATAGGCAGGACATCGAGTGCGAGTCACGTCCGCTTCCTGTCCTTTGCGCGTTGCGCCACGCGTGCGAATTGTGTAATGTTCGGTCATTCAGTGTTGCGTGCGGGCATTGTCCCGTTGCGCGGGACCGCGAATTGAATTCGTGGCCGCCCCGTCGCTTGCAGGGCATCCCGGCTCGTCACACGCCAGGAGGCACTGATACGAGCAGTAAATGATCAGAATTCTGATTGTATTGGTTCTTGACAGGGAGGACATAATGAGTATCGAATCATCGTCCCATAAGCTACGCGTTAATCCGATTGCACGTTACAAAATCCTTAAGTCCACGTTGATTGCCCTGGCTTTCATCTTCCCCTGTGTGGTCGCAAGCGCGACAGCCGATTCAGGTCAAACCCGCGATGCTGCGCTGTCAGAGATGCGGAGTAAGTACTCTGTCTCGCTGGATCGTGATGGATTGATAAATTTCGTAAAGGGTGATTTCAGTGATGACGTTCCCGCTGGCAGCCATGAAGACAGAGTGCGGGCATTCTTTGTGAGGTACAAGGATGCCTACGGGATCGACCGGGAAGCTGACGAACTTCGACCGGTCAGCGATCGAATTGACAAGGCGCTCGCACTCCCTGGGAGACCGGTAATTGCAAGTCAGCGGATACTGACGTTTGAGCAAGTGCACATGGGCATCCCCGTATGGGGCGCGTGGATTCTCGCCTACTTTGCAGAGGATGGCCAACTGAAGGTAATCTCAGGCAGTTTCCACACGCAAGCAAGGGTCAACACGATTCCGAGCATTACAGAGCATTCCGCGAAGACTGCAGCCCGGACAATGCTCGACCCCGGAGCGGATCCGCAATTCACAGTCTCGGAACTGCGCATTATGCCACGTAGCACCCGACCTGAAACGTTTTACCTAGAATCAGTTTCATAACTGAATTCGCAAGTAAATCAACGGATTACGCCGAAGTTGGACCTCTTGCATCCGCCGCTCCTGTCACGGAATCCGGTCTGTTTGGGATGGACCAGACTGTCTCCTCCCTCCTCGGGAGGACCG
>DASWIS010000017.1 GCA_036397555.1 Candidatus Zixiibacteriota bacterium
GCGATAACGCGCTCCCTGTCGCCGAGCGCGTCGACCACGCGCTCGATGCGCTGGGCGACCACTTCGGGGTGCTCGACGAAATTGCTCTTTGAATCGATCACGCCGGGAATGACGGCCATTTCCGGCGGCGGTTTGTTCGCCTTGATCGCCGCGGTCTCGTGCTGGCGGCGCGGGTTGGCGAACTCGAGGCCGATCGCACCGACCTTCGCCTGGTAGAGCGGCGGCAGCACCACCTCCATCGCCACGTCGTGATTGTGCGGTCCTTCCCAGTTGCCCCAGCAAACATGGAGCCGGACACGGTCGCGCGGAATGTCCGCCAGCGCCTTGTTCAGCGCCTCGACATGTTTTTCCGTCTGTTCCGCGAACTCGGAGTCGGTCAAATCCTGATACAGCAGCACCCGCTCCATCGCGAGGTCCGGCGCGTCGACCTGCAGGACGTAGCCGGCATCCACCACCGCCTTGTACTCCTTCGATATCTCTCGCGCGATCGCATCGAGATAGGCTTCGTCGGTGTCGTAATACGCGTTCAGCATGGTGCACGCGATGATGCCGGGCGACGGCGCATTCATGAACCACTCGGCGACGTGGGCGTTTGTCTTCTCCGCCTGGTTCTTCAGTCGGCCGATCTCTTTCTGGATCTCGCCTTCGCCGTGGTAGTGAACTTCGCCGATCGCTTCCGGCGCGTCGAACACTCTGCCGGTCTTCGGGATGCGCGCCATCATTCGCTCGGTGAATTTCGGGAACTCGACGAATTCCTTGCCGTAGGGGCGGCTCGACTTGCCACCGAAGCCGCTCCACCGCTGCGGCACGTAGGTCTGGAATCCAACCCTTCCCTGCTCGCCGTCATTGGCTATGTCGATGCCGACTTCGACCTCTTTTCCTATGATGTAGGCGACCCGGTCGTCGGCAACCTCGTCGATTTTCTTGCGATCGATCCTCTTGCCTTCCTCCTGGTCAATCAGCATCGACCCGAGTGGCTCGCCACGCGGCATACTGCCGGCATGGGTGGTAAGAATCCTTTCCGTGCTGAGCTTCATTGAACGCTGCCCCTGCCACTTCGCATCGTCGGTTGGAAAACCCGCTCATCCTAGACTATACTGCATGGCTGTTGTAGCCGGCATGTCGGTTCCAACCAAGAATCGCAAAGTCGATAGGGTCCCAACGACCTCAAAGGGAGGGGCAAATGGCATCAAAACTGCGACTTATCATGTGCGCGATCGCCGGGGCGCTTGCCTGGCAAGTGGCGACAACAGTCCCGGCGGACGCCCAAAACATGTTCTCGGATGTCGACTTGGCCCCGGACAAGACCGGCGGCATCGAGGACATGGAGGACATCACGAAGTATTGCGGCGACAAGCCGCTCAAGGTCGCCTACTCCGACGGTTGGGGCGGCAACTATTGGCGCCAGATCACCCGCGCGGAATTCGAGGACGAGGCGGCGAAATGCCCCAACATCACCGAAGTCCGTTATACCGACGGCGAGTTCAGCGCTGAGAAGCAGATCGCCGACATTCGCGGCCTGATCGCGCAAGAGTTCGATGTCATCGTTGTTTTTGCCGACACCGGCGTGGCGCAGCTGAATGTCATGCGCCAGGCGTTGGATGCCGGCATCGCGGTCGTTCCGTTCACCACCGGCGATGCCCAGTTCGGTGAGATCGGAGTGGATTATCTCACGCGCGTCACCGAAACCCAGATCGGCCTCGGCAAGATGCTTGCCGAGTGGATGGTCGAGACGCTCGGCGGCGAGGGCAATGTCATTGTCCAAGGCGGCACGCCCGGCAATCCGATGACCGCGTCGCAGGCTGTCGGTTGGCAGGAAGTCTTTGCCGCGCACCCGGGGATCACTGTCCTCGAGGGCCCGGTCGACACCAACTGGGATCCGGCGCTGGCGCAGCAG
>DASWIS010000018.1 GCA_036397555.1 Candidatus Zixiibacteriota bacterium
GTCACGGTCGATCATCTCCCAGCGATGCACGCGGCCGTTGCGCGTGATGGCGGCCATCCACGCCGCTTCGCCCTCAACGGGCATAATCATCGGCGGCGACAACCAGTCGCTGCCGTCGTCTTCACCGATGGCGACCGGGAAGACTGAATGCTCGGTGATGGACGTATCAAAGTCGAACGTCGTGTCGACGATGGCGACGTCGCTGAGCGGCTGCCCACTCCAATCCCATCCGAGGATGTAGTCGTCATTGGCCGCGTAGATTTCCGGCATGCCATCGGGGGGCGTCGTCCATTGTCCCGCTGACAACGTCAAATCGGTGACCGTGATCGCCGCCTGATCGCCATGCGCTTCTCCGGCGAAGACAGGAAACCCGGAGAGATTTGTTGCACTGGAGACACTGAATTGCATCGAGGGCGACGAAATCCCGATGCCATGGATTCTGATGTCGGGAACGGCTCCGGTATGGCTGCCGACACGCGGCACCGACGATTTGGAAAACTCCGTCTGCGTTCCCTGGCGCCAGTAATCGATCTCGCCGCCGGTATAGAAGGAGAAGATACCGGAGCTGCCGAGTCGCCTCAGGCCGCTGGCCTCGATGAGCCGGACGAACAGGCGCTGGGGGTCCCACTGGAGGGTATTGGCCAGAAAGTTGTTGTCGATGTCGTCGTCGGGGACATAGTCGAGCGCCGCGACTCCTTCATCGACGTGCCAGATCAGGATGCCGCTTCCCGGCAGGAGGAAATCGAATTCGCTGGTCAATACCGGCGGCTGACCGGGAAAGGTGGTCGTGTCGGCCGGACCGAGAACGACATTGGTGTTTGAATCCAGACGCAGCCCGGCGCCGGAGGTGTACGAGATGATGCGAATGTCGCCCTGATTGTTCAAGGGGACCGATCCGACGACGTCGTTTTGGCGGTTTTCGATCAGATAATACTCTGTTTGTGAAATCGGCACGCGCCACATGTGTCGGTTGCCGGGGACTTCCTCGATCCCCTGCGCGAGCCACACGCGGGCATTGGCTGTGTCGGTGACGGTCTCGGCCGCGGCAAAGCCCAGGTAGGCGCGTGACCAGGCATCGGGATAGACCGGCACGGCGCCGAAGATGATGCGGGTGCGTTCGTCGATGGTCGCCTCGACGCCCAGATCGGCGCCGTTGTTGTCCATCAGACTGAAATTGCCGATCTGTGTCGCAAACGCGAATGGGCCGGCGAAATTGGTGTTGTACAAATCGACCAGCCCCAGTTGGTGTCCGAATTCGTGCGCCATCACACCGTTGAGCACGGTGATGCGGTTGTCCTGTATTTCGGTCTCCGGCATGATGGTCGCTTCCGACAGCGAGTCGGCGCCGCCTTTGAGCATCAGCGTTTCACCCAACGTCAGGAAGGCCGAGAACAGATCGTGCGGCGAGTCGCCGGCGATATCGGATTGGCCGTCAGCGCCGGCGTGAAAGAAAATTACGGCGTCGTAGTCGGAGAGCATGACGGACGGATCAACGGAAGCGGCCGTCGCGGCATCGACGACAAATTGGCGTAAGCGGTCGACAATGACCACCGAATCATCAACGACCTGTGTGCCGTAGTAGCCCATCGGCTCCGGCATTTGATAGGCGCTGTCGGCTGCGACGGGAAGCACCGTGTTGTCCAGCGTCAGCATGCCGTTGGAGACGACATTCCAATAGATTCCCAATGCGCGGAGATGCGCCGCGAAATACGCACGATCGTGCGGAGATGTGTCGAGGTTGTGGCCGTGCTCCTGGCGGAATGCCACAGTGTCGCGCATGTCGAAACGGCCGCGCCCCGTGGTCAGCGGATCGTCGGGTTCTTCAAATGGGAACTCGACACGGATGCCGAGGACGCGGATGGTGCGCGCCTCGTTCAGGGCCGCCCCCATGCCCGCCGGACGGTGTGATGGACGTTCCGATCCGAGAATGTTCCGCCGCGACGGCTGCGGGCAAATGCAGCGTCGGGCGCGAGCCGACGGATCGACGACAATCTTGTCGGCGCGCAGCGGAATCAGCCCTCCCGCCAAAACTGGTCCGCCAGGGCACAGCGCGGACAAGGCCAGCGCCATCGCGACGAGCACAGTGTGAGCGGTCATCGCACTTATGTGAGTCACCGTCCCGATCAGAAGCGCCCCGTAAAGCTGTAACGAACCGTGTTCGCCAGCGGCAGATTGTCCTGCGACGGGATATAGCCGATGTCCAGGTGCATGTTTTCCAGCGCCAGGCCGACGCCGACCGTCATCGTCTTGATTTGTCCGTCCTCGTCGTGGATGTAGCCGCCGCGCAGCGCGATGGTCGAAGAGTACCAGTACTCCGCGCCGACGTTGTAGATGATTTGCTTGAACTCATCGGATGCGCCGTCGCCCAAGTCGACCAATTCCTTGTTGAAATCCGTGACGAGCGTGAGCCGATTGTACGGCGAATCCCACAGTTTGTATGCGAAACCCACTCCGAGATTGCGCGGCAGCGGGTCGGATTGCTGCGCGTCGATGTAGGAGATGTCCGGCCCGAGATTGGTGACCGCCCCGCCAAGCGTCAGCCGTTTCCACGGCGTGTTGTACAGAAAGCCGGCATCGAGCGCAAACGCCACGGCGCTGCCGGAACCGATTTCGGTGCCGGCGCCCTGATCGGCCAGACGGGAGTAGATGATCTTGGCGGTCAGGCCGGCGGCGAGATTGTGAGACAGGCGTGTGCCATAGGAGATCGACGTGGAGAGGTCGAACGAGTGGAACAGATCGACGACATTGCCGAATTCGTCGGTGCGGGGGATCTCGCCGTATGTCAGGAAGGTGATCGCCGCGCCGAATGTGCCATAACCCTTTTTGTTGGTCACAAATGTCAGGTATTCAAAGTACAAGTCGAGGTTGAATTCCGGCAGCCACGGGGCATGCATCAGACTGACTTCCTTGTGCGACTTGCGGAAGACGACCACGCGCTCGTCGGTCACAAACCACAGATCGTCGCCGGTCCTGGCGATCGCGCGCACGGCATCATGGTCCAGATCGGCGTGGAAGTAGCGATCCCATTTCCCCGACTCGTAGGCCAACTGCCCCACCGAGGTGGCAATCAGCAGATCGTTTCCTTCGGCCAGCAGGTCATTGACCTCGGCCCCAGCGGGATTGCGATAGACGTAGATCGTCCTGTCGGCGGGGATGTTGTCGTCGGGCAGCCCGTTGTAGTCCCGGATGTATCGGGCCAGCCGCTGCACGCGCGCCGGCGTCGCATGCTGTCCCAGCCGCAGAGTCGCCACCGCTTCAGTCGTCGTCTCCGACTCGGAGATGTACGGGGAATATCCGTATGACGTCCACGCACCACGCGCAAAGCGGTATGAGCCGAGGTTCGATCCGACCCACAGCCGACCGTACGTGTCGACCGTCATGGCGGTAATCTCGCCGCGCACGCCGGCGGAGTACGGCACCAAAACCGTATCTCCCGGCTCCAGACCCGCATCGCCGTCGAGATTGTTGATGCGCACGACTTCGTCGCGGACGGCGGCAATGCGGACGGCATCTTCGGAATCGAGATAGCGCGACAACAGCGATTCGAGATCATCGCCGACGTTTAACACCTGCTGATCGTCCGTGCCGAAGCGATTACCATCGTAGCGTGCCAGTCCGAATGAGCCGTAGACCCATCCGGTGCTGGCGCCGTGCAGGGCCAGGATGTCGACGCGTCCGGACGGTAGTCCCATTTCGGGGCCCAAGCGCGCCCATTGTCCGGAGTGGCGGACCAGAATCCCGTTGTCGGTGCCGACCCAAAGACGGCCGCCGGCGGCGATATCCAACGCGTGCACCGACATTTCCGACCAATCTTCCGCCTGATCGGGGGCGGGTACCATGCTCCATCGGTCACCATTGAATTCCAGCAAGCCGTTGCCGGCGGCTACGTACAAGACCGACCCATCGCCGGTGATGGCCGTGACCGGGGGCCGGATGATGTCCGACAGGGACAGCGTCGTATTCGAAGGCAGGATGCGCCCGGTGGCATGCTCCATGGCAAAACGCACGCGATCCAATTGCGTGGCATCGGCGGGCCCGTCGCGGAGCGCTGTGATGGCCGTGCGCAGCTCCGGGATGCGGTCGTTGACGAGCCGTCCCTCGCGGTGGGCGATGCCCAGTTCACGGATGACATTCTCCATGACCGTGCGGTCACGGTAATCCTCCGGGATCGCCGCGTGGACCTTGTCCATCATGGCGGCAAATTCTTCGGCGGGAATGCCGACCGTGCGCGCCGCCGAACCCCGTGCGATGTCGTCCGCTTCACCTTCGGATAAGAACGGGGCATAGCGGCGAATCGCGGACGTGATCGAACGCATGCCGCCGGTCGACAGTTCGACGGCATTCGCCGGAATGCCGCTCTGCCCGGAACGGAAAACGGCCAGGCCATCGTCGGTCAACAGCCACAGATCGTGGGCATCGACATGTTCGCCCGGCAGGCCGTTGCGAAGCGGAACCGCATCACGCACCCGGCCGGCACTTTTGTGTTCGTACTCATCCCATTCGCTGTTGAGCGGATAGATCCCCAGACCGGCCGGGTTGTAGTGGGTCGCGGTCGCGTCATCGGCGAGTGCGACAAACGCCTCGCCCATGCCGGCCGCGCGCGCGCCTGGCGCGATGCGCAGGAAAAGAACACCCGCGTTGACCTGCGCCTGCGCCATCCGGGGGCACGCGAGGAATATCAGCGCGATTAAAACGGCGCGGACGGCGAGAATCGCTGCGTGTCGCAGAGACAACACGCGGTTCGGTCGCATCGGAGATTGGTCCATCGAATGTGGCCTGGTGAAATGCATGTGGTGTGTGCCCCTGTTATCGTTAAGTGCCGCGTGGTCCCACCGATTCCGTACGTCGCCGGTCATCATCGCGAGACCACCAGTTTGGTTTCCTTGTATGTAGTTTTATCGACCGAACCGCCGTCGCTGACGACTGCGCCCCGGGCTTCGATCTGCGCCAAATACACGCCGTTGCCCACTGCATTCCCCTGCTGATCGGTGCCGCGCCAGACAGCCTCGCCGTCGCGGGCATCGCGCAGCTCCCAGATTTTGCGCCCCGCCAGGGTGAAGACGCGAATCGTCGCGCGGGTCACGGCACGGGTGGCGCGAAAGTAGAAGGTCGTTTCATCCTCGAACGGATTCGGGTAGCTCATGAACTCGGTGATGGAGAATTCCAGGGCAGCAGTCACGGACGTGATGTCGACCTGCGCGGTCCAGATCGTGGAATTGTTGGCGTTGTCCCACGCTTTGACGACGAAGCCGGCGGGCCCCTCGGAGACATCCTCGAGGCGGTGGACGACGCGACCGGTGACGCGCGAGCCGGGATCATACGCGAACGCCTCAGTCAGATCAATCGGCGTATTGGCGCCCTCAGTGAAACCGAATTCAATGCGGTGTCCCGGCGAGCCGGTGAGATTGATTCCCGAGGAGTCGGCGATGACGATGGTGAGACCGGTACCGACGGGCAGACGAAAGCCGTCGGCGATGGGCTCCCCACCATCGTTGAAGACCATGATGGTGGGCCCGGCCGTATCGGTTACCGGCTGCGCCGTTGCGGCCACCGTCAGTTCCCGCGATGCGCCGTTGGCCATGCGCGGAGCCGACACGGCATGTCCGAGAATCCGCGCGCCGGTCTGCCCGTAGGCAACATCCTTGGGAAGAATGAAGGAGAAGTCGAACTGCCCATCGGTGACCGGAATCGTCCCGCGGTAGAGAGTCCCTCCGGCCAGATCATAGTTTGCGGTGAGGGCGCCGCTGGCGATCGCATAGGTGCGTTGCCGTGGAACATCGCGGACCGTGACGAACAGTTCGCCATCGAAATCGGTCAACAGGACGCTGTCGGGATCGGTTATGATCCCCGCGACCGTGGCCAGCGTGAGCGCGGTGAGTGAATCGGGTTCGATGCGCGTGAAGACGACGCGGTTGTCCGGTGCGCCGATTTGCATCGCCGGATCGCCGAAGAGGATGTAGCCGCGGTCGATGTCGCATGCGCGTGGCGGCGCCGTCGAGCAACGCGCGGCCGAACAGTTGGATGTCGAGTATTGCCGTTTCAGCTTGGCGGTCAGCAGGGCGGCGGCGATGCCGGTCAGCCGCTGATTGAACAACAGGTCGAAGACTTCTTCGTTCAGTTCGGTGTTCTGGGCCAGAAACGAGCTGCGGGTCGCCGAAACGACCGCGACGGCTCCGCCGCCGGACATGCGCAGCCACTCTTCGGACATGCCCTCCTCGGCCGGATCGTCGAAATACCCGATGTCGCAGGAGAATGTCAGCACCGCGGTCGGGGTGTCGCGATTGGTCAGGCGGGGCAGGTCCTCGGCGCGGCGGAAAACGCCTTCGTGCGCAAGGATATTGCGGTTCCCGTGCCCGACATAGTTGAAGAGGAGCGCCCCGGCATTGAGTGAGGCGACCGCGGCCTCTCTGGCCGAGGGCTTGGTGCAGCCCTGCGCCCCCGGATCAAAGCAATCGGGGTTGTTGAACGGAAACTCGACCATGTAAATCTTGTTGATATCCAGCCGCGGCGGGATGCTGTTGTCGGCCACGCGCTCGGCGGCAATCGTCAATTCCAGATCGATGACGTCTTGCGGCCGTTCGCTGTATTCATCGTCGGCCAGAACCACCACGCGCGATCTCCATGGCCCGAGGTTTTCGGAGGATTCGTAGCGCCTGACTTTGTCGGTGATGACGGCGACTTCCTGGGCATTGCGAACCGGCCAGCGGCCGATCAGCATGTCGGGCATGATCGGATCGGCGCCGTCACCGTCGGAATCGAGGATCGGATCATCGGAAAAGTAGACATAGCGGTCGTCGGAGATGGCGCTCCCCTCGGCGGTGATATAGGGCGGGACGTAGTTGATCCCTCCCAGGCCGGTGCGATTCAGGAAGTCGTAAGTGCCGTCGCCGACCAGCAGCGCGTATGCCGGTACCGGCTGCGGCCAATGGACATACGTGTGTCGCAGGAAGCGGCGAACCGCGACCGGATCGATCAACCCCAGTGCAAAGCTGTTGTAGACATCTTCGATGGCAACATAGCGGACCGACAGACCATCGCGCATCACGCGATAGGACACAAAGTCGTTCATCGACGTCTGGAGCGACTGCGGACCGATGATGACATAATCGACGGCAGTGCCCGGGTTGTGCAAATCGGGGGGCTCGACCATTGTCAGGGCGACCGGGCGGCCGCGAAGAGCCGATTCGGTCGCATACAAAAGTCGCCGCTGCGGAGACGTCAAATCGAGCGTGAACAACGCCAGTGTACCGTTGATCAGGGGCTGCTCGATAGTGATCGGCGTTGCCGGATCGGTAATGTCCCAGAGTTCCGGTGCAACGGCATTGGCCAAAACGATCCGCGTCAGTTGCGATCCGGGGGGCGGCGCACAGCGAAAGGGGCCATCGGCCAGATCGAGCCGTCGCTCAAACGTGATGCTGTAGTGATCCAGCAGAAAGTCCGGCGTTCCCGGGAGTGTGTCGGGAGCAAAGTCGAGGATGTGCTCGGCCCCAGGGTCGAAGGACGGCACGTCGATGACAGATACGTGGCAACCCTCCTCGGTCGGATCGGTGCCGGTCAACGCCGGCGGCATGTAAATGTTGTCGACGAGGAGACGCGCGGGATCAAGGCCCTCTCGCCCGGCCCAGCTACGGATTTCAAACCGTGCCGGCTGATTCGGCTCGGCATATGCCGCACGCCCAACCAGCAATTCCGCACTGCGCTGATTGCGCCAATACAGCGAATAGTAGCTGGCGACCGTGCCAAACGACGTGTTGCGGAATATGCGGTCTTCCTCGTATCGCACGCGCGCGGTGGCGCTGAACAGCTCGACGGGATTGGGGGCGCTATTCTGTGACGGTCGACGCTCGATCCGCCGCGGTTGGCCCTCGAAATCGCCGTCGAATGCGAGCCAATAGACATTGTCGCGCGTGTAGCGGTTGACGATATCGGTCGGGTTACCCGCCTCATCCAATTCCCAGCGATTGAGCCCCTCCGACCAAAAGACGAGTTCGTCGCCGAGGTCGAATCGCCCGTCGTCGGCGCCGGAAATGGAGATGCCGACCTCCCGCAACGGCGGTTCGGGATCGGCCATCGTCGTTGATACCTGGCGTCCGGGGCCGGCAAACAGGCGAAACGCACGCGGATCGACCGTGCCGCGATCGACGCCGGCGGAGGAAAGATCGGCGGCCGTCACGACGACCGGGCCATCGGTTCGTGTCCGGATCGCGACCCAGCGATTCGCACCGGCAAACGGATTGGGGGCGACCGCCGCTTTGCGCAAGGGCACATTGTCTGCGCTGCGCCACCGGCGCGCCTGTTCGGGGTTGATGACGAGTCTGTCGAGTATCGCGTCGAAAGGGCCGCTGTGATTCGGCACCATGGCGATCGGGCCGACACTGCCGGGGCGATCGAAGGTCACGTTCACCGTCATGGACGCGACGTGGCTGACTTCACCGTCCGCAGAGGTAATCAACACCGGATGCAGAAAGAGGCGGGCCACATGCTGATGGCGAATCCAGAAGAGGCCGTCCACGACCAGGCGATCGGAGGGGTACACGCCGCCCACGGCATCCAGGGCGGAGGGATCGTCAAACGCGAGTCCGGCGTAAGCCGCCGTAACCGGGGCGGAATAGTCAATGAGTTGAGCGTGAACCGATTCACAATCCGACGGAATCGCAACGTAGACGACGCGTCCGGGAATCGGTGGAAAACCCCCGTCCCTGCGGATCGCAGTTCCGGGGAAAACCGGCGCATCAGAATGTGTTCCCTCACTTGTGGAGAGCGCGTTGCTCGTGTATCGAAAAACGACGGATTGCGGGGAAGATTCTATGAGAGCAAGATCGGACGGGACGGGTTCAGCATGAGCCGCGCGAGTGCTCGCGACTAAGACAAGCGGGAGAAGCGATGCGATGAGTTGGTGGCGCACCTTGGCTCCGTCGAACAACGACGACTATGAACTTGTCGACCCGCCTGATCGCGGGCAAACAACCATTCAGCCAGGTGCTTTACAACCTCCTCAGTTCGTTTGCCTGTCTCTTAAAACCGCTTGGCAATAAGCATCTTACGCTTGTTTCTGTCAACTATTCTTTACGTCTGCGGGCCCGCCCAGCTTCTGATACGAGCGATCGACAGGGCTGTTCCCGTCAGAACGCAAATCCGGGGCCGCTGTGGAGAGGCGTTGTCCTGATTCTGCGGCAACGATTTAAGACATCCCCAGCAGGGATTCGGCGATCGGATGCGGAGATTACTCGCACGCCAGTTGCGCACTTTTTGCAAGCACACGGGCGGCCGATGTCAGAATCCGGGGACGCTCTGATGTCTGAAGTCGTTGTGTGTCAGCATATTATATTGACGGGTCGAGGAGACGCCGTATATTCCTATTTGGCGATTCGGTCGGTCGCCATACTTTAACGACAGCACCGTTACCCCCGCCGCGATCGCGGCAAAACACGCCATTGGGAGTTGAGTGATGATCAAGCAGTTTCATGTGTTGTTGTGGGGGCTTGCGGCGCTGAGCGTAGGGCTGAGCGGCAGCGCCCAGGGAGTCGTGTTTCCCGGACGGCCCGTCAACAGTTCACATGGTGCGCGCATCCCGGGTGTGCTCATTGTCAATTTTGAACCCGACGTGCGGCCACAGGCAAAAAGTTCGCAATCCGGCGTGACCGGTCTCGTGTCGGTCGACATTCTGGGGAGTATCTACAACTTCAATTCGTACCGGGAGCTGTTCCCTGGTTCCGATCCGATGAAAGCGCCCCAAGGTGCGCCGGACCTGACCGGCTTTTATGTCTTTGAATTGGATCCAACACTGGATTTGGACCAAGCGGCCGCCGATCTGCTCGCCGATCCGAATGTGCGTGCGGTCGAATATGACTTCTACGCGTACATCCTGCGCGAGCCGAATGATCCGACATTCCCGCTGATGTCGAATCTGAAGAACGGACTTGACCGCGACATCGACGCGCCGGAGGCATGGGATCGCGGCGTCGGTACGCCGACTGTGGTGTTGGCCGACACGGATACCGGGGTGCTTTACGAGCACCCCGATTTGATCGACAACATCTGGGTGAATCCCGGGGAAGATTTGGACGGGGACGGCGTCGTGTTCGATGCGGACGATATCAACGGAATCGACGACGACGGCAACGGCTACGTGGACGATCTGATCGGCTGGGACTTTGTTTCTTCAGGGAGTGCGGTATGGCCGGGTGAAGATGGATCGGTTGCCGACCATGACCCCAAGGATTTCAACGGGCACGGCACGCACACCTCCGGCACGTTTGCCGCCGTCACGAACAATGGAATCGGTGTCAGCGGTATCGCCGGCGGTTTCGGAGGCGGTGAACCGGGATGCAAGATCATGTGTCTGCGCATGGGGTACTCGTTCGATGACGGCGGTTCGGAAAACGGCCGGACCCACATGAGCTATGTGGCGAATGCGTTTCGGTACGCCGCCGACAACGGGGCCGTGGCGATCAACTACAGTTTCGGCTCCTCCGATGGCGGCGGCATCGAGGCCGCGACGGATTATGCGATTGCCGCCGGGCTGATCATATCGGCATCGGCCGGAAACGACGGCAACTCATCGTTTGGCTATCTGCAGTCGCGCGAGGACGTGCTGTGCGTCGCCTCGACGACGTCATCGGACACCAAGTCCGGCTTTTCCAATATCGGCGTGGAGGTCGATGTCTCGGCGCCGGGGTCGAGCATCCGCAGCACGGTTTCCAATCACTACAGCCCCAGCTACGCCGCATACAGCGGCACGTCGATGGCCGCGCCGCACGTCGTCGGCCTGGTCGGGCTGATGAAATCGCTGAACCCGCTGTTGACGCGCGAGGAGATGATCGATCGCATCATCAACACGGCGGACAACATCGACGCCCTGAATCCGACTTATGCCGGGTTGCTCGGCTCCGGACGCGTCAATGCGTTTAATGCCGTGGACAATATTGCCAGCGTCGATTTCGACGCGACGCCGCGTGTCGGGCCCGCTCCATTGGAGGTCGATTTCGCCGATCTGTCGCTGACGGCGGCGACCGCGTGGACCTGGGATTTCGGCGATGGCGACTCGGCCGCGGCCCAGCATCCGACCCATACGTTCGCTCCGGGGATGTACGACGTCAGTCTGCGCATCAGCACGGATGTCGGCGACGGGCTCAAAGTGCGGACCGACTTCGTCGCCGCGCTCGCCGAAACGCTCCGTGTCGCCGATGTCGAATCCGACGCCGGTGTACCAGTCGCGGTGGAGGTCCGTCTGACGAACAATCTGCCGGTCAGCAAAATCCTGTTGCCGATCAACGCCACGCATGTCTCGCCGACCGCCACGGCGCGGATGGATTCGATCCGGACGACCGGCTGCCGCACGGAGGGATTCGGGCTGCAGCAAAACGTCTTCAACAATATGCTCTTCGGACAAGTCGCGATGCTGATGCGCGCCGACGGTGCTCCGGAGTTGCCGCCGGGCGACGGGCCGATCGCGAAAATCTGGTTTCGCATCAATGCCGGCGCCAATTCCGGCGAGCCGGTCGTGATCACGACCGATCCGGTCGGTGACGGCGTCTATGAACTGGAGCTGACGAGCGCCGGCTTCACCTACGCCGCCGAATCGTACGGAGGGTCACTGACGCCGCCATTGCTCATCGGCGATTTCAATTTCGACGGCATCCACAATGTGTTTGACGTCGTGGCACTCATCGATGTGGTGTTTCGGTCGGGGGCTCTGCCTGACCCGGCCGCAATCGCCGATACGAACTGCGACGGGATGTACAATGTCTTCGACGTCATCCGGTTGATCGACACGGCGTACCGCGCGATTCCTCCGCCGACGTGCCCATGAGGAAGCCGATCATACTCAGCGACGACCGGCCGCGCCCGCGCGGCCGGTTTGCTATGCATACCACTCTGCTTGCCGACGGCGGTTCGATCCGGTAGCTTTTCGATCCAGGTCCGATCGCCATCTCCATGAACACCCCCGCCCCGCAGACGTCATCGCCGGTCAACCGGGTCGTTCTCTGGTGCGTCGGCTCGTTCGCGGCGCTGCACATCGTGACCATTCGCGTTCCGAGCGTCTGGACATGGAGCGTCGATTACTTTTCGGACGTCTCGGGCATGCTGGCGGCGGCGCTTGCGGCGGTCGTCGCGTTGTCGATGGTCCCATTCGTGAGCGACGGTGTTGACCGGCTCGTCGCGGCAATCTCCCGAACCCGGCACGCAAACCCGATCGCGCTGAGCATCCTTGGCCTTTTGTTCTTTGGCCTGCGCTCGCGCGCGTTAGCGTATGGGGACGGTTACACGGTGGCCGGATACTTCGCAGACGGCGCGTTTCCCAAGCTGGCTGCCCAGTTGATCACGCACCCGCTGGACCTGGGAGTTCATTGGGCGGTGCACCGCATCATTGTCGGGCCGGCCGGCGGCACGGTGCAAACAACGTTTGCCCTGATGAGCGCCGTGGCCGGAGTCTTCGCGGTGTGGGCTGTCGTGCGCATCAGTCGGGCGCTGGGCGGGGATCCGTCGCACCGCCGCTTGATCATTTGCGGAGCGCTCGCGAGCGGTACGACGGCGCTGTGGTTCGGCCACGTCGAGGTCTACAGTTTGGCCGCGGCCGCATCGGCGTGGGCATTGGCCTTCGCGTTTGAGTCATTTCGATTGGCCGCGCGGATGCGCTGGGCGTGGGCGGCCTGGATCATCGCGTGTGCCCTGCACATGGTGTCGTTGGTGATCGGACCCGCGCTCTTGTATGCACAGTGGGTGCGGGGCCCGTCCGATGCATCGTCACGCAGGTTGCGTCCGTGGGCGGCATTGTCAGGCGGGCTGTTGATCTGCGGATTGGGCGCGGCGGTGGCATCGATATTCAGCGACACTCACATTTTCGTTCGATGGTGGCCATCGGCGCAGTTCGGCTACGCGGCCTTCTCCCCGGCGCACGTCTCGGATGTAATCAACTTGATCTTGTTTCTCTCGCCGATGGGCGTGATCGGGCTCGTCGTGTGGGTGTTCGCACGGCGATGGCCCGCACCGAGCGCCGTAGTGGGGAAGTCGGTCGATCCGGGGCGCACGGTATTGGCGGTCGCTGCGGCGGGCGGATTCTGTTTTGCCTTTTGGATCGATCCGATGCTGGGCGGATTCCGTGATTGGGATCTGATGGCGCAGCTTGGCATCCCTTTGTCGCTGTGGGGTGCGACGGTTGTGATCGGCCGGCCCCGGCGACGAATTGAGAATCGGGCGTGGGTCGCCGTTGCGGCGCTGGCGCTTCTGCATGTCGGGGGTTTCGTCGCCACCACGCGCTCCGAGGTGGGAGCGGCATTGCGCGTCGACCGGTTGGTGCGCGACGATGTCCACTATTCGAGCGACTTCCAGCGGGCGGAACGGCGCCTCTCCTGGAGCAGGATATTAGATGACCGGCTCGGCCTGTACGACCTGGCGATCGAGCATCTCCGGTATCGGGCCGCGCTCAAGGCCGACGATCCGAACTCGTGGGCGAATCTGGGCAGCGCATACCGTCACGCGGGGCAGGACGACAGCGCAGCGGCATGCCTGCAACGCGCCATCGACATCGACTCGTCCAGGGCGGAATGGAACCGCAATCTCGGCTTGCTGTGGTTTGAATTGGGGGAGATGGCACGGGCGGAGCCGCCGCTGCGGCGAGTCTGCCGCGACGGGAATGCGCTGTACTCCGATCTGGTTCGGTACGGAGCGGTGCTGCAGAGTCTCGGGCGGTTTGACGACGCCGACAGCGTTTATTCCCGCGCGGTCCGATCGGCCCCGGAGGAGTACAACGCATACGCCGCATGGGGCGGGCTGGCGCAACGGCGTGGCGATACGGCGCGGGCCATCGCATTATACCGGGAGTCGATTGCGCGCGGGGCGACCGTCGAGGATCCGTATCGCCTGTTGACCCACCTGTACCAGTTACAGGGACGGGCCGGGCAGGCGCTGGCGACGGCCCAATCATGGGAGCAGACATTCCCCGCTTCGGCCGCGGCGCCGTTTTTCATGGGCACGGTCTACATCGTTTCGGAACAATATGATTCGGCCAATGCGGCGCTGCAACGCGCGCACGAGCGAATCCCGGATAATGTGCTGGCCATGTATTATCTGGCGACTACGTACCGACATCTGGGACAACCGGAACGTTCCGGCGAGTTGGTTCGCCGTGCCGCGCAGATCGACTCGACCTTCGCCCTCCCCTACCTTGAGTTGGTCTATCTGGCCGCCGATGCGGGGGACACCGCGGGGGCGGCCACGGCGGCGCGTGAGTATGTCCGTCGCGCACCCGATCAGGCCGGGATGGAATACCTGCAACAGTTTTTGGATTACGCCCCGTAGAGCCCGCTACGGGAACATCAAGGCGCCAAGGGACGTAGAAGGATCGGTTGAGGGGCACAACTGAGCCGGCGCTGGGCAGAATCGCGGAATCAGGCAGAGTGATTGCTTCATAAGTATTCACAGAGCGGCTGCGGCGTGGAATCCGTCGCCGAATGCGCAAAGGGTGGATAAATAGTTGCAAATCAATGGACTTGGCCGCATTGTTGGAGTGGCGGATGGGCCGCACGCAGTTGTTGGAGCAACCGGACGAATCGGACAACCATTCATCGGACGATAACAAACATGGGTACAGTGATGAACGAGCGACGTTTTCGCCTGTATAGTCTCTTTCTCGCCGTGTGCGCCGCGGCCACGATTTGGGTCGTCGGGTCGGGTGAGGCGACGCCACATCGCGATGCGCTCTGGGCGCAGACCGGGAACGAAACATTCGATTCCGACCGGGGCGGATCACGGCTGGAGCGGGAGACGATCTATAAGTACACCAAGCTTCTCAACGACATCTCCTATCGCATCCAGTCCAACTACATGGACACCATCGATACCAAGGACATGGTGTACTCGGGCATCCGGGGGATGCTGGACGTGTTGGACCCGTTCAGCGTGCTGATGGAACAGCGCCGGTACGATGAGCTGATGGAATCGACGCACGGCAAGTACGAAGGGCTGGGGATGCAGATCGATCTGCGTGAGGATACGGTCACGATCATTGCCCCGATCGAAGGCACGCCGGCGCAACGCGTCGGATTGCAGGCGGGCGACCGGATCATCATGATCGAGGGGGAATCGACCGACGGCATGACGACCGAAGACGCCGCCAAGCGCATGCGGGGTCCGGCGGGCACAGAGATCGTGATTACGATCAAACGCACCGGGATGCCCGAACCGCTCGATTACACGGTGGCTCGCGCGGTCATCGAACTCAAGTCGGTCCCCTACTACGGTATTATCGACGACGCCAATAGCGTCGGCTACCTGCGGCTCAACAAGTTTTCCGAGACGACCGAAGATGAACTCGAGGCGGCATTGCGGGACCTGAATGCGCAGGGCGCCAAGTCGCTGATCTTCGATTTGCGTTTCAACGGCGGCGGACTGCTGGACCAGGCGATCAAGACCGCCGACTTGTTCCTCGAGAAAGACCAATTGGTCGTCTACACGCAGGGACGCGACCCCGAATCGAAACGCAAGTTTTTCTCCAGCGAGCCGCCGCTTTGGGATCCGAAGTCGCCGCTGGTCGTCTTAGTCGACGGCGGGACGGCATCGGCATCGGAGATCGTCTCCGGCGCGGTGCAGGATTGGGATCGCGGGCTGATCGTCGGCAACACGACATTCGGGAAGGGTCTGGTGCAGCAGATTTTCCGGTTGCCGGAGACCGAGGATGTGGCGTTGAAGCTGACGACCGCGCGCTACTATGCGCCCTCGGGCCGGTCGATTCAGAAGCCGAGCCGCGCCACCAAACATCCGCGCGTCAATGAGGAAGGCGAAGAAATCGCCGAGGACGATTCGCTGATCATCGCGGAGCGCAGCGAGGACGTGTATTACACGAACAACGGCCGCAAAGTGTACGGCGGCGGCGGGATCGTGCCCGACGTGCTGATCGAGCGCACGCTTTGGAAGCCGTTGGAAATCAACCTGTGGCGGCAGGGCAAGTTCTTCAGCTTCGCCGTGCACTACGGCGCGTCGCACGCGAACCTGCCATTGGACTGGTGGGCCGATGACAGGGTGCTCGACGAATTCAGGAAGTTTCTCGATAACGCCGACTTCGACTACAAGACCGAAACACAAGTCGAACTGGAGCGCATGGTCGAAAGCTTGCAGGACGACCCCGAACGGCTGGCCATCTACGAGGACGTCATCGAGCAGATGCGCGGATTGGTCGTCAAGGAGAAAGAGTACTCCTTCGGCGAGAGCGGCGACCTGCTCAAGCAGGAGATCACGCGCGCGATTCTCAACCAGCAGCATGGTGAGCGCGGAGTCTACGAGAGCGCGGTGTTCAGGACCGATGAATACATCAGCCGCGCGCTGCAGATTCTCACCAAGAGCGATGAGTACGCGAAGCTCTTGACGCCGAGCGATAAGAGTTAGACGACAAGTTCAGGGATTGGTGAGAAGCCCCGCCGATGCGGGGCTTTTTCTTGCGTGCCCTGAGGGGGCAACTTGAAGTGCTAAGACGACACAGAAGTGCAAGAAACCGCTTGCATAGGCCGAATAGGCCATTATCCTGAGGATAGGAGTCATTACCTGACTTGTCCAAGAGTGGGCAGAAGGCAGAGCCACCAATCAAGGTCTCCTCCTTATCCCAACAAACCTGGGTGTGAGCATAGCTTGGTCTCGCGCCAGGACTTCCCATCGACCGGTTCGGCACGTTGTTTGTACGATACTCAAGTATTCCGAAATGACGAGAATCGGGGACTGCCGAAATATGTCGGCGTGCGCGCACTGTCGCCGCATTTCTTGGGCAGTGGTCGGGCTGGTTCTTGGCCTTTCCATCGCAGCGTCGGATGCAACTGATTCTCGCGTGCACGATCGTCCGATAGCTGATGGTAAGCGTTGGGTCGACGAGCCGATTGTAACGCGAGACGGATTGGTATGGACATTTCGCGCAGGACCCGATGGGTCGAGTCGCGCCGCAAATGTCGCGGGGTCAAGTTGTCCGTCGTTAATCGAAATCCTGCTTCCAGAGCAATACATGGCGCATCGATATGACAGTGTGCGCGGTGTAACGGAAATCTACTGCCCTGACTACAATATCGACTCCATGATCAGATTTGATGTAGACTCCCAACTCAATGTCACCATGACGCCGCTGGGTGTCCCGCCAGGTATACCTTGGATTGTTGGTAGTGGGTCAGTTTGAATCTTTCTGAGTTTCATTCTTCTCCAACCGCGCCACAATATCAGCAATCGACCAGACCCGATTGGTCACTTTCGCTTCCATCGCGGGAGTGACGCGCAAGGTCTGGTGAATCCGGCAGAAATTGTAGTGCATGAAATGGAGCGCTACGGCGTGTTCGAGGTTCTCGATCTTCTTTGAGAAGGCATTGGTCAACCGCGTGAATCGACGCATCGACATGCGCATGGTCAGATTTTGGCGTTCGACCATCGAGGTTGATACGGCCTTCTTTTCCGGCTTCCCCGACACGCGCTTGCGGCGACAGCCGATGCACTTGGGCGGGCTGTAGCGGGCTTCTCCGGCTTGCTCCTTGCCGTAGAGCTTCACCAGCATGGCGTAATCTACATCAGCCCCGAATGCGGCTTCGACGGCTTCCAGATAGACCGAATGGCCGTCTGTTGTGATCTGAACGCGATTGGCAAGACGTGACGCCACATCCGCCATGAAGGTCTTGCCCCATTCGGCATTGCGAAGCCCGACCAGATACGACACGATCAACTTGGTGTCCGGGTCCATCGCGGTCCACGTCCATACATCCCCGAAGCCGAAGCACCCCTGTTTGTCGGCGGGCACATTCTTCTGTTTGGCGTAGCAGAAAGACCAGATTTCGTCACACTGGATGCGTTTACAGGTCAGATTACGAAGCGCCTTGTGCTGGTACTCAGAGCACACCGCGCCAACATCGGCCAGCAGTTTGACGACCGTGTTCTTGGCGACACCCGTCATTCGGCACGTTGCCCGGATGGAGTTTCCCTCGACCAAGGCCGCTATGATGGCAGTGCGCTTCTCTGGTGTTAGCTGATTCATTCTGACCTATTATACAAGAGCGGTTACGCATAGTCAAGTAGAATCATATCAGTGACCGACTTTTCCCATACTGCGCGACGAAACTATCGGATGATTGGCATTTCGGCAAACGTTCAACCTATTGACCGATAGCATGTTAAATGACTTCATGCTACGCGGTGCCAATCACCTGAGAAAAAAAGGTTGCGCAAGCGCTATGTTCTCGCGATGTTCTGGATGTAACCGCTACGGCCCCGTGAACTCTTGTGGGAGAGGATGGGGCCGTAGCAGAAAGGCAGAGTGCCATGAGGAGATATTAGGCCCTCGTGCCGTACGGCATCGGTCAGCGCGTGGGCCATGAGGAATGGGCCGGGATTACCCGGCCCTCCCCCTCATGACGTCGGGAATCTAATCATTAACTTGACCAGGGGCAACGGCTATGATGAAAGAAGAAAGCAAAGAACGAACATGGACGATCGCCGATCTGGAAGCATTACGTTCACAGATTGATGCGGCGATTGGAATCCTGAAGCAACTCGAAGGATCGGCCTCGGGCGGATCAAAGACTGACGGCATTCTCAATTCCCTGCCATCCCCGCCAATAGAAAATAGTCGCGACAATGACCACGATGTTGATATACGGTCAGATGCGTTTTTTGGACTCAGTTTTACGGATGCGACTTATAAGTATCTTCAAATGATCCGACGGCCGCAGACGACTGAGGCAATCTGTGAGGCACTTCAGAAGGGTGGGATTGAATCGAAATCGCAGAACTTCTTAATCACTGTCTACAGTAGTCTGCGACGTGATGCCCGGCGATTTGTGCGAGTTAAGAAGAAAGAATGGGGCTTGGTCGAATGGTATCCAACTCGACCGCAGGCTGGAAAGACGCCAAAGGACGAGGGGATTGAGAAGCCGACACGAAAACGAAAAAAATAAACCGGGGACATGGACCTTAATGTCCCCGGTATTACGGTCTCACTCAGCGTGAGTGAGCAATTGCCTGCTATCTATTATATCGTGTCTTGGAATCGATTTTGCAAAGAATTCTCGAAAGAAATTGTGGGGGCGTAGCTCAGCGGATAGAGCAGTTGCCTGCTAAGCAACAGGTCGGGAGTTCGATGCTCCCCGCCCCCACGCAACCACAACCGTTTATGCCGTATTAGATTGGCGTTTTTTCCACCTTGCCTTAGCCGCCTTCCTCGCCGCCTCGGATCGTTGCTTCTTTGTGGTGCCCTTCCATCGAGCCTTGCCGCCCTTCAAGCCCCCACGCCGCCCCAATTCGACGGCTGCTGGGTCTTTGCCTTCATCTTCAGGCGTTGGCTCCGGCGGTGCCTGATCCGTAGCGTGGTCCGTGATCGACTTGGCCAGCTCGTTTACATCGAGCTTCTTGCCCGGTTTTCTTTTGCGAGAGCGGTCTGGCATCACTCAATGATACGCACAGACCGAAGATTTGTCTATAGGGCTGAGATTTCAAACTGACCCACTACCGGATTGTTGCCGACCTTGACAACGACGGCAACATTGAATTGGTTACACAGATTAGTGCCGATCTCAACGTCTACTCCGCGCCGGACTGGACGCACAGAGCCCGTTCGGAGTGGCCGGGGATGAATATCGTCATGAACGCCGAGACCGTCAATGTGGACGGCGATTCCTACCTCGAGATATTCGCGATACCGCACTGGATCGGGACATCGCGCGCCGTCATCATCAAGTATGACGATGCCTTGGACACGTTCAAAGTCATCTCCGACATCGATGCGCCGGAGTGGTCGCGCGGAGAAGCTGCGATCGCGGATTTCGACGAGGATGGGCGAATGGAGTTCATCGCGGGGAACGACCTTGGCTATGCCCTGTATGAGTGGCAGGAAACCTCACTTGTGTACGTGGGCCAGGTAGGGGGACTTGCAGAGGGCATTGAGTTGTACGCCACTCCCGTCAAACCATACCCTGGAGGAGTGCTTCACGCCCTATTGAGTCATGCGGGAGGATCCTGCCGATACGAGATAATCGCAGCGGTTGGCGACAATGTCTTTGAGATTGTCGACAGTATTGTCGAGCAGACTGGCTTTACGGGGTACGCGCCTTGTCTCGGGAGGGACTCCGACTGCGATGGGGTGGACGAAATGACGATGACTTTCTCCCCCTTGTATAAGGTGTATCAATGGGATACGGCAACCCAAGCTTTTGTGGAAAGTTGTCAATGGCATGAAAACGATATCGGCGGGCAAGTCAAATGGTATTCTCTCGACCTCGACCAGGACGGCACGGCCGAATGGGGAACCATAAACCACAACTTCGTTTTCTACGACTTCCCCGGCCCTGAATGCGTTTTCTGTGACTCTGTAGGACATTGCTTGTACGCCGACAGCACCTGCTACTGTTTCTGCTTCGGCGATCCGCAGTGTGACAGCGTGACCAATGTCTTCGATGTGGTCAAGTCTGTCGATGTGGCTTTCCGAAGCGCGCCTCCCGTCGGCGACACGTACCCCCTCTGCCCGCAGGATCGCACCGATGTCACTTGTGATGGTGTGACGAACGTCTTCGATGTGGTCGCGTTTGTTGATGTTGCATTTCGCAGCGCTAATCCCTCGACGGCTTTTTGCAATCCCTGCCCGTAGACAATTGACGCATCTCTGCTTCTGAGCAACCGGAACATCCGGCGCTCCTCACTCCCCCGGGGGACCGGCGGCTTCGCGGGCGACGGTGGGGACGAAAGGGCCGGGGCGTGCGACGCGGGGCAGGCCGAGGATGTCGCGGGCGCGGTTGAGGGCGTCATCGATGTTGCCGAAGATGTTCTGGTCGCCGATTTGATCCCACAATCCGGAGCGCTGCATCGCCACCAGCGGCTGCGCGTGGACGCCGGAGAGCACCAGTTGTGTCCCGTTGCGGCGGCAGCGGATGTGGAATTCGCGCAACACGTGCAAGCCGGTGGCATCAATGGCCGGGACATGGCGCATGCGAATGATGACGACGCGGGGCGGTTTCTTGATAAAATGCGTGGCATCCTGGAACCGGTCGGCCGCTCCGAAGAAGAAGGGGCCCTGAATCTCGAACACTTCGATTCCCGGCGGTACATCACGCGAGCCGATGGCGTTGGGGTCGGCGGGTTCATCATCGTCTTCGCCCAATTCACGCGTGACCATTCCGACATTGGAGACTTCCGACATGCGGCGGATGAACAGCAGCGCCGCGAGCACGACGCCGACTTCGACCGCCACGATCAAATCGACGAGCACGGTCAGCGCGAAGGTCGTCAGCAGCACCATAAAGTCGCTGCGGGGTGCGCGACGGAAACTGAGGAAGCGTCCGATCTCACTCATGTCATAGCTGACGACGACGAGAATTCCCGCCAGTGCTGCCAATGGGATTCGTCCGGCGAGCGGCGCGAAGAAAAACAGCAGCGCCGCGAGTGTGAGCACGTGGATGATTCCGGCGACGGGGGTTTTGGCGCCGCTTTTGACATTGGTGGCGGTGCGGGCAATGGCGCCGGTGGCGGGTATGCCGCCGAAGATTACGGAGCCGAGGTTGGCGACGCCTTGCGCGACCAGTTCCATGTTGGGACGGTGCCGTCCGCCGATCATGCCGTCGGCAACGGTCGCCGACAACAGCGATTCGATCCCGGCCAGCATGCCGATGGCAAATGCGGGCGAGGCCAACTCACGGATGCGTGCGAAATCGAACGCGGGAAACCAGGGCGTGGGCAGCCCGCGCGGCAAGACGCCGAAGCGGCTGGCGATGGTTTCGACACTCAGATCGCCCAGCGCGGCAACGACTGCGGCGAGAATCATGGCCGCGAGCATGCCGGGGATGCGCGGGGTCAAACGGCGCAATCCCAGGATCAGAATGACGGTCCCGATGCCGATCGCGGCCGTTGTCGGGTCGATGGTGTGCGCATGGCGGATGTATCCGATCCACGCCGAAACCGGAGTTTCGGAAACCGAACCGACGTGCAAGCCGAGGAGGTCTTTGATCTGTGTCGAGAAAATGACAACGGCGATGCCGGTCGTAAATCCGGTGATGACCGGCAGCGGAATGAACTTGATCAGCCCGCCCATCTTGAACAGTCCGAGGGCGATCAAAAACAATCCGGCCATCACCGTGCAGTACACCAATCCTTCATATCCATACTGCGCCGCGACACCCGACACGATGACCACGAATGCGCCGGTCGGCCCGCCGATTTGCACGCGGCTGCCTCCCAGCACGGATATCAGGAATCCGGCGACGATGGCGGTGAAGAGACCGCGTTCGGGAGGGAGACCGCTGGCGATGGCGAAGGCCATGGCCAATGGCAGTGCGACAAAACCGACTGTGAGACCCGCCGTCAGGTCGGAGAGGAAAATGGAACGGCTGTACCCCTCTTGCAGGGTCGTGATGAGTTTTGGCTTCAACATCGTGTGTCGCGCCTCGCAAAGGGACGACAGCGCGGGAAACTAATGCAAATGGGGACGGCGTCAACTGCGGATATTGCAATCTCCGGGATCGACAGTTACCCTTCGCGAAATCGGGGAGGATGATGGGATGAAAAGGACACTCTCGTCGGCAATCCTGTTCGGAGGCGTCAGCGTTGTCGCCCTTGCAACGTCGAGTGCCGCCGTTGAGTCGGCGGCTTGGGAGCCGGTCGCATACGTCTACTCGGTCATCGGAAGCGACTCGTTGCACGCCTACATGTTCGAGCCGGTCGCCGACGGCGATTCGGGGACGCATGCGGCCGTCATCGTTTTTCACGGGGGCGGCTGGCACATGGGCGAGGCATCGTGGTCGTTTCCGAAGGCGCGACACCTCGCGTCATTGGGTATGGTGGCTGTGGCGGCAGAATACAGACTCTCGGACCAGAAAGCCGTGACGCCACTGGAGGCAATGGCCGATGCGCGCGCGATATTCCGTTGGCTGCGGAGTCGTGCCGATGAGTTTGACATTGATCCCAATTGCATCGCCGGATACGGGTGGTCGGCGGGGGCGCATCTGGCAGCCTGCGCCGCAATCTTCGGGGATACGGCGCCGGGTGATTCGATCAGTGCGGCGCCCAATGCGCTGGTCTTGGTCTCCCCCGCTGTGAATTTGAAGGACGACGGCTGGGTGGAGAAGATCCTGATGTCGCGCGCGGAACCGGGCGACATCTCCCCTGCCGATCATGTCCGCGCGGGATTGCCGCCGACAATGATTCTGATCGGAGAGACCGACACGGTCACGCCGTTGAGGGGCGCGCAGTTGTTCTGTGATCGAGTGCGCGCGGCGGGGAACGGTTGCGAGATGCGCGTATACCCGAAGGTCGGCCATCTGTTCACGCCTTCGCACCTGCGAGACGATGGCATGCCGCAGTCCGACCCGAAAGTCAGCGCAGAAGCAACGGCGGCGGCGGATAGTTTTCTGGTGGGGTTGGGGTATGCCGATTGGTGAGTGTTACTACATCATCGCTCCGCAGGGGCCGTCAGCCCAAGGGCTGACCGGCACAATATCAGCACGGCAGCGACCGCGGCGGCGGATAGTTTTTTAGTGAGGTTGGGGTATGTCGATTGGTGAGTGTTACTACATCATCGCTCCGCAGGGGGCCGTCAGCCCAAGGGCTGACCGGCACAATATCAGCACGGCAGCGACCGCGGCGGCGGATAGTTTTTTTGTGAGGTTGGGGTATGCCGATTGGTGAGTGTTACTACATCATCGCTCCGCAGGGGCCGTCGGCCCAAGGGCTGACCGGCACGGAAATGGACTGGAGCACGACACCACGCCTACTTGACGATCAAAGTTTTGCCGACTGGGGCGCCGAGTTCAGATTCGACCCTATTGGGTGCCGGCGCCGCTGAGAGGGTGGGCGAGTCCGGGTGGTGGGGCCTGCGCAGCCGGTGCGATGACGCCAGCCGCCAATAGAAGCGGCCAACCTGGCGTGAGTTGCGATTGATGTTCTCGGTCATAACAGGTCCGAGGTTCGCAAATGATCGATGAACCGACGGTTGATCGACCTCTGTTGCTTTTAATCCGACCAGTAGCATCGTTCTTGCAGCCAGATCGCGCGGCTGAATCCAACGCGACCACATCAGATCGCCTCTGCCGATAACACCTCTGCCGGCGAATTCGTTTAATGAGTCAACGCCGGGCACATCGTAGAAGCTGGCTTCGCTCGCGACCCAGTACTGATCGACGCCGACAATGAGCGGCTCATGGCCGGTCTCGGCTTCCACTTTAAGTTCAAGTGCCTCAACAGCCCGTCCGAATTCTTCCCATGCGACCGGGAGCTTGTACCAGGATTCACCTCTGAACCCCGGCGCACCCACGAGAATCCAGGACAGTCCCACGGGAATTAAAACCACGCCCGCCGCGATCGTGGCCGCCCACGCGCCCTTCAACGGAGAAAGCACGCGACGGGAGCAACGCGATCGGCGCTCGATCATGCTGTGGGCCACCCACGGCAGGACAGCCAGCCAGACAGGACCGGTCCAATTGAGCTTTGTCTGATTGGCGAGACTGTGCACGACGAACACGGACAACGGCAGGCCGCAGAGCATCAACGCCCAATGGGCGTTTCGCGCGGTCGAACCGTTCCGCTCGGCAGCGGTGCGCCTGGCTTCTCCGAGGCGGAAGATGGCTTTGGCGGATTCCCACAGCCCGATCGGTGTCAGCAGCGTCAGTGCGCTTGCGACCAGAATGTGCAGGTGGAAATCGGGCGGAAATGACCAGCGTCGTGTCCCCTGAAAAGCAAACGACAGCCAGCCATTTTGGTAATTCCAAACCAGGACAGGCAGGAACAGAACAACCGACAGCAGGAGAGCGAGGTACGGTCCCGGCGTTGTCAGGCATCTTCTCGCGTTGGAATCGACGAGGAGAAAGACGATGATGGCGCCGCCGATGAGGACCATCGTGTACTTGGACAGCAGCCCCCATCCCATCGCCAGCCCGACTCCGATCCACGCCGTCGGTTTCTTGTCGACCATCGCGCGACGAGCGTAGAACAACGTAGCCGCCCAGGCCGCGTAGAGGGGCGCATCGGGAGTCATAAGAAATCCGACGGACCAGTAAATCGGGAGGACCGCCAGCAAGATCGTGCACGCCAGCGCCGACTTGCGACCGAAGAGGTCATAGGCCAGTCGGTACATATAAACCGCCATCACGATCCAGCTTAGAAACGCCGGCAGCCGGACTCCCAGTTCGGAATCGCCGACCAGCGATGTCGACAACCAAATCAGCCACGCGGACAACGGGGGATGATCGAGATAGCCGATGTCGAGATGTTCGGCATAGTTCCAGTAGTACGCCTCCTGGGGAAGGAGATCAATCAAACCCAGGAAGAACAACCGGCCCATCATGGAAATGCCGACGACCCATATCGCCATGCGAAGAAGGCCGGACGCGCCTGCATCGCGGGGTTCGGTTGTGGCCGGATTCATCTGGTTGCTCTTGCGTGCCCGTGAGGCGCCCGCACTCGTGTACGAATCGGCGGCCGGGTTGACATGTCAACATGTAAGACATCGGCGGGCACCCTGACTCTGATTGGCTGCCGCGAGCAAGTCGGTGGGCTGACGCATTGAACCAACGTCCGGTCGGCGTTGGCGGATCAGGATATAGAAGCACTGGCCGGGCCGGTTGTGCTGCACTATCTACGCGGCATGCGCTCCGATGCCCACCGGCGCGATCTGGCGTTCTTGTATGTTGCGGCGTTTCTGCGTTCGACCGCAGTCGGGTTGGGCGCTGTCATCCTCGGCCTGCTGCTGGTGGCTCAGGACCTGCAATCGACGCAGATCGGTGCGGTGATTACCGCCGGGTTGGCGGGGAACGCGTGTGCGGCGCTGCTGATTACACTGCGTGGCAGCCGCGACGGACTGAAGCGGCGGCTCGTTGCGCTGTCTTTGTTGTCCGCCGCCGGCGGCGTAGCGATCACGGTCGCGGTCAGTCTGCCGCTGACACTGCTGGCGGCATTTGTGGGGATGCTCAACGGAATGGGACGTGATCGTGGTCCGTTGTTGATTTTGGATCAGGCCATCCTTCCGTCCGCGATCGACGATCGGCAGAGAACCAAAGCATTCGCGTGGTACAATGTCATCCAGGACACGGGACATGCGCTGGGGGCGCTACTGGCCGCCGGATGCGGGACTTTGGTCGGGACTGCCGCCCTGTCGCAGTCCGGCGTGTACCGTCTCGGCATGCTCGTGTACGCGGCGCTGATGGTATTGACGGCACTCGCCTATGCGGCGCTCACCCGAATGGCTGAATCGCCGAGAACCGCGACACTACAGGCGATCACTCCCGAGACGAAACGGATCGTCGTGAGACTGTCACTGCTGTTCGGCTTGGATGGGTTGGCCAGCGGCTTTGTGACGACGGCGGCGCTCACCGCGTTCTTCATGCATCACTTCGAGGTTGCACCGGAGACGATCGGGGCCCTGTTTTTTGCCGCGCGCGTGGCCAATGTGATCAGCCACCTGGCGGCAGCCCGCATTGCCCGCCGATTCGGTCTGGTCAACACCATGGTGTGGACGCATATCCCGTCGAGCGTGCTGTTGGCCACTGTGCCGTTTGCGTCCAGCTTCGCGCTGGCCGCGATCCTGTTTTTGATACGCGAGTCGCTGGTCGAGATGGATGTGCCGACGCGTCAGTCGTATGTGATGGCCATGGTCGGACCCGATGAACGTGTGTTCGCATCGGGGGTCACGGGACTGGTCCGTCTGGCGGCTTGGGCGATCAGTCCGGTGATCGGAGGGATCGTGGCGGAAGGGCTCGCTGCGTTTACACCGTTTGCGGCGTGCGCCGGCGCGAAGATTCTTTATGATCTGCTGCTGTATCGTTCATTCGGACGACTCAAACCGCCCGAAGAAATCAGGCCGGTTTCCTGAGCCGGAGCAAACGTCAGGGCCGCAGGGCTGTGTCCTGCCTGTCCCGACGGAGTCGAGGGGGGCGAAGCGAGGAGTTCTGAGCTATGAACCGACCAGAAACCGTAGATGCATGAGAAGTCGAACTACGTGTCGCTGAATTCAATCTCGATGCCCTTACCGGCCTCGAGTTTTCGACAGTAAACCAGTTCGGCGTCCTCCGGGAGCGTTTCCTGAAGCTCGCCTCTCTTGGTCCTGTACGTATCGGGCTTGATGCAGACAGGTTTGTCCCCAACGAATCCGTCGATACCTCGTGATTCCTCCTCAGCGTTCGCCAGCCGGTACTCGACGTCCCGATGCTCGGCAATGAATCTTAGGATCGCCTGTTGAAACTTCAGTCCAATGAAAGTCTTGACGATGACAAGGTCTTCGACCCATCTCTTGACCATCGGTCGGTCCACGGTCGCGATGGCCACCCTGAGTGCTTGTAGTTGTGCCAGTATCTTCTCAGTTGCCTGATCGATACTCGCAGGGCGTGTTTCGTTATACCAGTCCCGCCACTCCTCCAGCGTGCTTCCCGCGAACTCCTGGATCAGGTCGCTCATCTGGCCCACGACACGCGGCCGTGTCCCCTGGGAAAACTTGTTTGCGAGGTTGATGAGTGGCCAGACGTACTTGGGAAAGTCTTCTGTGCGGACGTCGAGAAGGATCTTAAGGTCTTCGGAGCTAAGTCTAAGTTTCACGCGGCGAAGAAACGGTTACGTTACCAATGCGGCAACCGGTTTCGGATTCGCCTCAGCGGTGACGAAAAGGACTTGGGAATCATCAAAGAGATTGCCGGAGTCACCGGCCAGCTTGCGCCTGATAACGGTCTCAAATGTGGTGTTGATCTCAACACCAATTGAGTGTCGTCCCTCGATTTTTGCCGCAAGTGAAGTGGTGCCGCTCCCCAGAAACGGGTCGAGAACCGTTTCGCCCCAGAAGCTGTACATCTTGATCAGACGCCGGGGCACTTCGACCGGAAACATGGCGCCGTGTTCTTCCTGGCGGTCCGGGTGAATAGACCAGACTCCTCGAAACCACTCGCTCCGCTGTTCCTTGGTCAGGCGACTGCGCTCTCTTTGTTCCTCCGAAACAGATGGCGCGTTGCCCGGCTTCTTGAGCAGGATGATGTACTCGTGCTCGTAGGTAATGTGGCCATCACGGGGATGATACGTTGAGCCCATCCACTGCCCGCCGCCGCTCGTCTTCGTTGTCGAAATCTTCCTCCAAATGATGTTTCCCATGAAATCGAATCCCAGTCGCCGGGCGACGCAAATGATGTCTGCCGGGATCGGCTGAACGCGGTATCTGCCATGCTCTGTCGCGCGCAGGTACTGATCGCCGATGTTGATGGCTGCCCGGCAGCCCCCACTGAGAACGCGCCGAATCTCCATCAACACTCGTTCAAGGTCTGCAAGATAGTCTTCGTACGATTGACCGTGGCCAATTTGGTCGGGGTGATCATAATCCTTGATCGACCAGTACGGCGGAGACGTCACAACGAGTTGAATCGACTCGTTGTCGACTAAGTCCATGTGACGGCTATCGCCGAAGACGATCCGGTGGTTCGTCGAATTCCTTCGAACAAGTCCGTCTGACATTCTGCCGCCTTCTGCGCCCGTCATTATCCGTCGTTCAACATTGAATTCCATTGCCGTACAGCGGGAGTCTCGTCGGATACTGGCAGGATGTCAATCATCTTCCGGAGGGCACTCCTGACCTGGGTACGGAACCAAACCGTCACTTAATAATCACGATCTTCCCCACCTGCGCTCCGAGTTTGGAGTCGACGCGGTAGATGTAGATGCCCGATTCGACGGCCTGCTGATTGCGCGTCACCAGGTCCCAGCCGACCGAGGATTCGTAGCGGGTCAGATGCGGATCGGGATGGTGAATCTCGCGGATGAGATCGCCATCGAGCGAATAGATGCGAATGGTGGCCTCGGCCGGGAGATTGACAAACCAGATGCGGCGGTCGGTCTCCTCCCACTTGGGCTGGTTGACCGCCTCGAACCCCTGATCGTAGTAGTTGGTCCACTGGCCCATGCCGTCGCGGAAACGGCTCTTATACGGATTCGGATATACGCTGACTTTCAATCCCGAATCCTCGACGACATCGGAGGAGTAGATCAGGTGGACGAATTCATTGTTTCCCTGCGGCGGCGTCTCCTGCGGCTGCAACTCGCTGCGGTAATCTCCCTGATCGAATGCGGTGACAGCGACGTAGATCGGCTCGGAGATGTTGAGGTTGGAAATCTGCGCGCGATAGAGGCCATAGGTGAGCGTGTCATCGTCGATGATCGTGTCGCGTTCGCCGATGCGCTGGACGAGATTGGTTTCGAAGGCGACGCCGTTCCAGTATGAGTTGCCGGTGTTGGCTCCCTCCGGCTCCCAGTATGAGTATCCCTCGCGCTGCACGATCTGGGTGATTTGGCCGAAGGCGTTGCGGAATGTGTCGGCCACGGTATCGATGAGCGATGTCGTGAATGATCGTTCTGGGTAATCGCGCGGATCGAAATCGGGATCGTTCAATTCGATTCGCCATTCATCGGCCGACATCGGCAGCGACACCTGTTTCCACTGGGAGGGGTGATTGACCCGGCGCCAGTCACTGTACGCGGGGAAATAGGTGATTTTTTTGAAATTGTCGGGCGTATCCCAGTTGGCCATCAGCGTGTATTGATCCGGCAGGTCGGATCGGGCCATGTAGAGCCGGTAGCCCTCGAAGTCGCGACGCGCGGTCAACGGGTCGACCTGCAACTCGCTGTGTTCTCCGGTCCAGGTGATGACGACGTCGCCGGGGCGTGTGCTGGTCTCGAAAATCGGTGGGCTGGGCGCGCCGGGGATGCTCCAGTCGGGAACGCCGTCGCCCTTGTACCAGACCGATTCGCAGATCAGAGTCTGGCGGAAGTTGCGGCAGTTGACCGAATGCGCGCGTCCGGCATATCCATCGCCGTCGGTATCGAAGCCGGGAATGTCGAACATCCAGTCGGCCCAGCGGGCGTTGTTCAGAAAGTCGCCGAAGTTCAGCCCGGCATAGAAATCGTCGGGGTTGTTGGGACGAAAATCGGCGCTGTAGTTTGCGGGATCGACATGGAACTGATCGGCGGTGACGATGGCGAACGTGAAGGGCACCGAATCGCCGGGTTGGATATCGCTGAACGGTCCATAGGACACGAGGATTTTGCCGTCGCCGCCTCCGGCGAGCTGCCGGACTTGTTCGGTCTGCTGGGGCGGACGTGCCCAGCCATCCGGGGAGAAGTCGATGGCCGCGCGCGCCTGGTCATAGTCTTTCTCGCCGTTGGTCATCATGCGGTATCGTCCGCGATCACCCACCGGCCGGCCGAGCGATCCGCCGTAGCCCTCCTGCTCCAAACTGTTTCGCGGCCCCCAGTCCAAGGTGAAGGTGTCGGACCACCAGTTGAAATTGAGTCGCGCGCCGCTGGGTCCCCGCAGCGGCCGGACACCAACCACGCCGGTCGCGCTGAATGGGGTGAACACTCCGTGGTCGGGATCACCGTCGTTGTCGGCCATCCAACCCAGCTCCATCGGCTCGGCGACCGGCGGCAATCCCGCTCGCGGTATCGGACCGGGCACAGAGGCAACATACCCGCAGAGATCATCGGTGGCTCCCACACCCAGCCGCTCAAAACTGGACACATCGCCATCGACAAAAAACCCGATGCACCCTTCGCGGATCGGTTCGGTCCCGATGTTGACCGCCCAAAGATCGACGATGACAAAGGGCTGAGCCACTTCGTAGGTCCAGACGCGGGTAGTCTGATGGATTTCCACAGAGATCGGGATATGCTGGCGGCGTTCGATTTCGTCACCTTCGAAGACTACGAGGCGGAAAGTATCGGAATAGACGGCGTAATACTCTTCGTCGGCCATTGCCTGGGGGCTGTAGTGCACCGAACCGCGGTGGTTGGTCATCTCGACGATTGAACGGGACGATTGAAACTCGCGCGCCCAACCGACCTGCTGTGTTCCGGCCGTGCTGACCAGTGTGTCGGTACCGCGGACACAGCCGAACGCGATGCCGCCCAAGTTCAGGTAGTTGGTTCGATCGCCGGGCGGCAGACAGAGCGACGGCGACCAGTTGATGCGCAGGTCGCGCATGTCATCACGTGCCAGGGGCATGCTGGACTCGAATCCGACGGAAGTCGCGCGCGGTCCGCTGCCGAAAACGCCGAAATTCGTCAGATTGAGCCAGAAGAGACCCGCGTCGTGGATGCGCGACTCGGCCACCGTTTGGGCCCGGGCCATGGCGGCTCCGCCGAGCGACGCACAGAGGACCATGATGGCGACGGCCGTTCGGCCGATGTCAGCAGAATCTGATCGCGGCATAATGAGTCAAAGGGCACACGGCCCTGTTACGCAGGGTATTACATTCGGATGCGCGATATATTCCGATCAGGGCGGCCGTCACACATCCGGACCGTCATCGGTCTCTTCGGTCTCGATGCGCTTGAGATGAATGGTCGAGACGACCGATTCGCCGATGAGCCCACTCAGCCGCGCTTTCGTCGTGGAATCGAACATGTCGGTCTGGAGTGCCTTGGCGAGCTTGCGGCGCTCCAAGTCGGACACCTGATCCCATAGACCGCTGTCGCGCACCAGTTGTTCCAATTCAACGCGTTCAGGGTTTTTCTTGTCCGGCAGCTTCGGCTCGCGCCGTATGTTGACGGAGACACTGGCATGGTGTCCGGTGAGGCGGGTCAGATTCTCCGTGGCTGCGAATTTTAAGACCATTTGTTTCGCCGCTTCCAGTTCAGTCGTCGCCACGTCAACGCGCTGTTTGGCGGAGGCGTAGTCATCGGCGATGCGGACTCCATCGTCGGCGGCGAACTCTTCGGGCGTCATAGCCGCCGTGGCAAACTGGTGTCGTTTCGCGGGGCAGATCGACTGAAATTCGCACCAACTGCACAACGTCGACTCCTGTGGAGGAAAGTCGTTCCTGTCGGCGGCGGCGACGGCCGTGTCGATCAGGCGTCGGGTGTCATCCTTGAGTGCCTCGAGCGCCTCCCTGGTTCGAGTTGATGTCAGTGTGCGATTGGCACGCAGGTAGTGCCAGATGAGTCGGACCGGGCGCTCTTCGCGCCATCGTTGCTGGATGCCGATCTGGTACAGCGCCAACTGCCGTTCGCGATCGACATCGTCCTGCGTCGGCAGGGACCGCGATGTCTTGTAGTCGTGGATCTCAATCGTGCCGTCCTCGGCTTCGGCGAGTCGGTCGATGAATCCCTGCAGACGGTACGCGCCGGAGCCGTCCAGATCGATCAACACCCGGTCTTCGAGCGCCAAAACACGTCCATCGGAAAATGGGTAGTTCCGCACGAAGTAGTCCTGCAGGCAACGTCGGCCGACATTGCGGTAGTCCTGCGCGGTGAACTCGGGCCGGACGATGAAAACGTCATCGCCGAGGTTTTTGTCCCAGTAGCGCTCATAGAAGTCCCGCACCTCCTCCCACTTCGGGGTGCGTTCCATCAGAACCGACTGGTAGAGCGATTCCAGCGCGTCATGGACCGCCTTGCCCATGAACGCCTCAATCGAGGTGCGTCGTTCGATATCGGGCTTCTCGATGTACCGGAAGGCGTACTTGCGCGGACACTGCTCGTACGACGACAGCCGGCTATGGGAGTACAGAGTCATCGGTGCTCGTCATTGGGCGCGGAAACCCGGCGGCGCTCTCGCCGCCGCCCGTTTCCGTATTCAACGTATGGGTATGCCGTCGATTGCCGCAACCACTTCCCCACGGGCTCGTAGCGGGCCGGGGTCTGCACGGACGGCGGGTGTGCGCCTCCTCGTTGACAAGGACGCGGTGATGGATAGATTGATCGCGCGGGATTGGCCCGCGAGTGGATCGGACCATGTCCCGCCACCTATTCGCAGCATCCCTCTCACTGTCGCTTGCGTGTGCGTCGTCGCTTGCGGCGCTGGCACGATCCGCCCCGGACTCCTCACGAATGACCGGTTCAACGGCGCTCGATCCGGAGGGATTGGCGCCGCGGTTCCGGATTCACACGAGCACATCGTACCGGACCACGATCACCAACCGGGGACAGCTCGGGAGTCTGGGGTTCGACCTGGTGGATTCGTCAGACGTCGATTCGCCGAATCCGCGATGGGCGCCGGGGTTTGAGTCGCCGCCGTTTGCGCGCGTCGACTATCTCTACGAGGCGGGGCTGTGGGTCGGCGGGATCGTCGGCGGCGACACGCTGGTATCGACGGGGACGCTGGACTTCTTCATCGAGGGGGAGTTTCGCCCGTTGGGCGCCGACCCGCCAGTGTATTCCGACGCACTCGGAGACGAGGAATACGGTACGGCGTATGCGGACACAGTGACGGAGACATCGGAAGTGGATGAGGACATCGTCGATGGGGCGCATCGTCCGCTGCCGGTCCGTGTCAGTCAGCGCTCGCGGCTCGTCGGCGACTCAGTCTACAGCCACGGACTGATCGTGGAGATTGTCGTCACCAACATCGGCGATGAAACGATACGTGATCTGTGGCTGGGGTGGCTGGTCGACTGCGATATCGGTCACATCGACATGGCCAATGTCTGGCGGCACGATCTTTCCGGTTACCGAACGGGCGCTATTGCACTCGAAGGGGCGACATTCGACATCCGCGCCGGATGGAGCGCCGACAACGACGGAAAACCGAACGACAACGGCGCGTACGATGACTCGTCGGCAACGTCGGTCTTCGGAGCGATGTATCTGGGCGGTGAACCGGAACTGACCGAGCGTTCCTTCAATTGGTGGAACCGCGGGTTTTCAATGCAGCAGGCCGTGGTCGATTGGGGACCGCAACGGACACCCGGCGTGACCAATGCCATCGGCGGACGTGGTACGCCGATCGGAGATGGGTTGCGTTACCGGTTCATGTCCAATCGTGAGTTCGATTACGATCAGGTGCACGCGGCCGTGGATCGCACCGCCGACGGCTGGATCGCACCGACCGATTCGGCCATTGCGCGGGACATCGCCAACGGCACCGATACCCGGTTTCTCCTGACGATGGGAGAGACTGATCTGGCTGCGGGCGATTCGCTCGCCTCAGTCTGGACGTTCGTCGTCGCACCCGGCTGGCACACCGATCCGAACCACTTCGACAGCACGTTCGATCCGGCATCACCCGATGACTACCTCGCCGGGCTCAATGTGCCGGCGCTTGATTCGTCACTGGCGCGGATGATGCAGCTTTGGCAAACTGAGTTCGCGGTTGCGCGCATCGGCCCGCCGCGGAATTGGGTTTTGTCCGGCTGGGATGATCACGAGGCGTATCTCTCATGGTCTCCGCGCGGTACGTTGCGTCTGGCCGGATATGATATTCTGCGTTCGCTTGACCCGTCTATCTTCCCTGATCTGCCGATTGTTTTACTCCCCGAAAACGATACCGCGCACACAGACTCCGGATTGGATCGTGAGCAGACGTACTACTACGCGATCCGTTCGCGCGGTGAGGATGGCCGCACCGGAATGCTCTCGGCGCCCGTTGACGTGCTGCCGGACCGGCCGATGCGACCCAGCGGACTGCTCACCAGCCGTGCCGACGCGCGCATCGACCTGACATGGAATGAACCATCGGAGGCCGATGTCGTGAGGCATCGCGTCTACCGGCGCATGCCGGGGCTGGCGTACGGGCAGATTGGAGAATCACAAACCGATGCATATTCCGATCAGGCAGCGCGCAATGCGCACATCTACGAGTATCAGGTAACGGCCGTCTCGGTCCTGGGGAATGAGAGCTTTACGAGCACGCCGCGAATCGGGATCGCTTTCGCATTCGACGGCCTGCCGCTGTTGTTAGACGAGACGCTTTCGGGACCGACGAGCCAGACGGATAAGGACTCGGTGGCGACGATTTGGAATCGGATGGTCGAACCGGCTTCGTACCGCGATGCCGATCCGGCGGCGCCCCATCCGTTCACCTGGCGCATCGTGGAGCCGGCGTCTGTCTCATCCGCGCCGCGCACCGACCTGACGGCGTTGAATCTGTATGACGCCCATCCGGTGACGTTCGTCGTATCCGACGGGCGCTTTGCGATCCGTCCGGAGACACTCGACCAATTGCCGTTGTATGTCGGCGCAGGAGGTATTGCGATACTGTCGGGACGAGACTTGTTCAATTCAGCGCCGTTGGCGAAGGGCTTTGTCGAGTTCGGTCCCGGCGATTTCGCCTATGATGTGCTCGGAATCAATCGCGCCTACTATCCGGAAGTCCTCTTGTCGAACCCGACACGCATGAATGCGGAGTTTGTCGCCGCCGATCCTGCAATGACCGGTTGGCCCACGTTGGATGTCGATCCCTC
>DASWIS010000019.1 GCA_036397555.1 Candidatus Zixiibacteriota bacterium
TAGGCGAACATCGGCATGACGAAGTATTTCTTCCGTGGATCAGGGATCTCCGGCGCGCGGAACAGCCCCATCTGCTCCCAGCGCTGCTGCCATTTCGCCGAGGGATCGGGGAGTTTGCCGCGGAAGACGACGGCGGGTGCGGATGTTGATTCGGGTGTCATGGACCGTCTCGGGCACGGCACGCCGTGCCCCTACAATGCGAAGATCACACGCCTGAGGTGTCTTCTGCGACTGATTTCAACGATAGCGCCAGCGGGTTGGTCCGGATGTACCCGCGAATACGATGCAAGTCGGCCTCGGTCCGGATGATGTGATCATAAAACCCGCGTTGCCAGACGGCAATGCGCTGCCCGCCCGCTTCTTCGCACACCCGTCTGGTAACAGCACTCTTAAAGGATCTGACAATCGTCGGGATTGATCCTGGAACGGGCCGCCCGAACGCCTCTGGCGTAGGGGCACGGCGTGCCGTGCCCTCTTCCGTAGAGGGTGGAATCACAATGATTCCGTGGAGATGACTCGGCATGATGACGTATTCGTCCAACTGGATTCCTGGCCTGAGAGTGCCTGTTTTCAACCACTCGTCGCGCACAATCAGACCGTAATCATTCAACGACGTCTTCTCGCCATCGATGGTTCCGAATGTGTGCTGTTGACGGTACGCACACACCGTCACGAAATACGCCCCCGGCTGCGCGTAATCATAGTCGCGCAAACGGAGCGATCGGCGTGTTTGTGTTGTCGATCCGGCCATCACGGATACAAACGGCTCAATGTCCGCGCGAAGGGGATCGTCTCGCGGACATGATCCAGTCCGCAAATCCAGCCGACCGTGCGCTCCAATCCCAGGCCGAAACCGGCGTGCGGCACCGAGCCGTACTTGCGCAACTGGAGATACCACTGGTACGATTCTTCCGGAAGCCCCTGCTCGCGGATGCGCGCCAACAACCGGTCATGATCGTCCTCGCGCTGCGAGCCGCCGATCAATTCGCCGTATCCTTCCGGCGCCAACAGATCATTGCAGAGCACCAGATCGTCGCGCGTGGGATGCTGCTTCATGTAAAACGCCTTGCAGACCCTCGGCCAGTCGTAGACAAACAACGGGCGCTCGTATTCTTCCATCAGTTTTTCTTCGTCCGGGGCGCCGAAGTCATTGCCCCACTGGATCGGCAATCCGGCCTTTTGCAGCCGCGTGACCGCATCGTCATAGGTGATTTTCGGAAACGGCGCCCGGATCGCCTCCAGTTTCGCGACATCGCGCTCCAGCGTCGCCAATTCCGCGCGCGACTTGTCGAGAACCCACGCGACGATGTAACAGACAAACTCCTCTTGCAGCTTCATGTTGCCGTCGCTGTCGGCCCAGGCGACTTCCGGCTCGATCATCCAGAATTCATTGAGATGCTTGCGCGTCTTGGATTTTTCCGCGCGAAAAGTCGGGCCGAAGCAATAGACCCGGCCGTGCGCGACACAGGCCGCCTCGACATACAATTGCCCGGTCTGCGCCAGGTACGCCTTGCCCAGATCGAAATACTCGGTTTCAAACAGCGACTGCGCGGTCTCGCCGATCGCGCCGGTCAGGATCGGCGTGTCGATGATGACAAAGTTGCGCTCGTAGAAAAACTGGCGTGTCGCCATGATGATTTCATTGCGCACACGCATGATCGCGTGCTGCCGTGACGAACGCAGCCACAGGTGGCGGTGCTCCATCAGAAACGCGGGGCCGTGATCTTTGGGTGAAATCGGATACTCAGCGGCGATCTGCACGATCGTGATCGCCTGGACACCCATCTCGAATCCGCCGGGGGCACGTTTCTCTTCCCGGACAGTCCCGGTCATCGTGAACGACGATTCCTGCGTCAACTGATCGAAACGCGCAAAGGAATCATCGTCGCACTCGCTGCGCGCAAGTACTCCCTGCAGATAGCCGGTGCCGTCGCGCAGGACGGCGAAACTGATCTTGCCGCTGGAGCGCTTCTGGTACAGCCAGCCGCGCACCGTGACGGTTTCGCCGACATGCTGTCCCAGTTCGTTGATGGTGACGATCGGCGCGGCCACGTTACCCCTCTGCCCTGATGTGCGGTCTCGGCGTCATGATCATCTCGGGCGCTGCCTGCGGCTCGGCGGACTGTCCGCCGCGGCGTTTCATCCGGCGCCAACTGATGACCGTCGCGCTCCCGGCATTGAGATGCTCGAGAAAGCGGTGAATGCCGCGAGTCATCGCATGGGCACGACGTGGCGTGCCCGGTTGCGTCGCGCTGGATAGTATCGACGTGAACTGACTGAGCGTCATCAATCCATTCACCGTTGTTCGTGGAAGCGCAAATGTATTGCCCGATGATAACCCGCCGGACGTCGCAAACGCAGCCCGGTATCCGCATTCCCCGGCGATCGCGCGAACGCGGGTATTGTGGCGTCCAAATGGATACGACAAGTACTCGATGCGCCGCCCCAACTCGTCCTCGATGAGCACTTTGGAAGTCCGCAGTTCGTATCGGAGCGCGCGCTCCGAGAGCGCTGTCGGGTCCGCGTGTGTCATGGTATGCGATCCAAAGCAGATTCCGCAACGGCTCCACGCCCTGACTTGATCCCAGGAGAGCATGCGACGGCGGCGGCCCAGGATGCGTACATCCCAGTCGTCGTAACCCGACACCGATCCCGCCACCAGAAAGACCAGCGCGCTCCAGCCACGGCGCACGATCCGGGGCAACGCGAATTCGGCGATCGACTCGAAGCCGTCATCGAAGGTCAGCAGGATGTCGTGACCGCCCATCTGAATGCCATCATCCGGCCTGGCAACCCGTAGACCGCTCGTTTGGATCAGGTCGAGAAAGCGTTCCAATCGTCCCGGCGACAAACGCGTGATCTCAAAACCCGTTGCCGTCTCGACGCGATGGAAGTTCAGCACCAGCACGTTTTTCGCTCTCTAACGAGCGGGCCGGATCGGTTGATCCGGCCCGGGGTCGCAATCTTTGGTGGAGCTGACGGGATTCGAACCCGTGACCTCTTGACTGCCAGTCAAGCGTTCTCCCAACTGAACTACAGCCCCACGTTCCGCCCGCCGGGGGATCGCACGGGCGACGCGGAATATACCGCTAAGCCATGGCAAGTCAAGGCACTACGCCGGACGGATGGCCCGCCCCTCGGGGCGTGGTGAAAGACCTCTCTTCGCGATTCCGCTATAAACGGATTGAGATGCCTCGGGCCGTCATTCCGGGCCCGCTGGGCGAGGAATCTCCAACGAGTTGTCGGCATCCGCGCGCGCACAGATATGCCTCGCCCGAAGGGCTCGGCATGACATTGTCGTGGGGTTTTGCAACACTCCCCTTGGTCCGGGTTTTACACATCAGTTTCCAATACGCACTCCCTCAGGTTGTCCGAGACGCGAGGCATATGGAACGTCTCGCCTTGGTCCGGGGCACGTCATTGAAATCCGGACCAAGGTCCGGGCCCCCCCTGGGGTGACTAACCGCGCCGTTGACGCCCTGAGGGAATGCGTTAGATTACGGTCGTATCGCTTTTGCTCGGCTTCATATTACGACAGACTGAGGATCCACCTTTTCCTTCCGCTCCCATTCACGCCGGGTGGTGAGCACTAAACCTGCAATTTCGCAAGGAGCAGAAGACATGCATGACGTAGCAGTGAAACGCCTGTTGTTAGTCGGCGTGGCCATGGCGCTTGGCGTCGCCCCGGCGCAGGCCGATGTGCCGACGAACATGACGATCCAGGGCCGGTTGTCGGACGCGGGCGGCAGTCCGCTCGGTTCGACGCCGGTCGATTTGTATTTCAAGATCTTCGACGACCCGCTGGCCGGATCGGTCCTGTGGCCCGTCGATCCCGACGGCGAAATTCACGCGTTGACGACCGACGCGGGAGGATTGTGGACCTTGACGCTCGGCTCAGTCTATGCCATTCCCGATTCGATTTTCGGGGACACGTCGTTGTGGCTGTACATTCTCGTCGTCGACGGCATCAATCCCGACACCGAGCTGCCGCGCATCAAGCTCAACAGCGGCCCATTTGTGTTTCGCGCCGCGTGGGCGCAGAAAGCGGACACCGCATTGGCGGTCGCCGGGGGCGGCGCATTCCTTCCACTGTCGGGCGGCACGATGACCGGGCCGATCGGCAATACCGGCGACCCGGACATCACGATGGGGAAAGGGAATTTCGGATCGGGAAATACGAATGCCGGAACTCAGGCATTTGTCGCGGGGCAATTCAATAATTCAGTGGGCGACTGGTCGACGGTCGGCGGCGGCGTCGGCAACAGTGCGGCCGATGAGTATGCCGTAGTCGCCGGCGGCACCGACAACGAGGCCAACAACGGCTTCACGGCGATCGGCGGCGGCGGCTTCAATGTCGCCGATGGGTATTGCAGCGGGATTGCCGGAGGGTTGCAGAACCTGTGTGCCAATACCGGCGCCTTCATCGGCGGCGGCAAATGGAACCGTGCTCGCGGTCTGTTCTCGACCATCGCCGGCGGCGGGGGATTCGACCAGATCGACTCCAATTCGGTGAAAGGCGATTACTCCGTCATCAGCGGCGGGCGCCGGAATCTCGCGCTCGGACTCAGCGCGGTCGTCTGCGGCGGGTCGGGCAATCAGGCCGAGGGTAACTACGCATTCATCGGCGGCGGTGATATCAATAACGCCCCGGGCTACGGGACAGTGATCGCCGGTGGGTACGCGAACACCGCTGATCAGCAGAATGCAACGGTCGGGGGCGGCGCCCAGAACCATGCATCGGGCACCGGATCGACGGTCGGCGGGGGCACACAGAATACCGCGGCCGGTGAGTATTCGGTGATCGGCGGCGGGTCTGGTAGCTTAACCAACGGCGATTTCTCGTTCCTCGGCGGCGGCTGGTTTAACGAGGCAGACGGCTTGTCATCGGTGACCAGCGGCGGGCAGCAAAACGCCGCCGATGGCAACTACTCATGTGTCGGCGGCGGCACTGCCAATACGGCCGCCGGAATCGCCTCGGTTGTCGCGGGCGGCTCCAGCAATAGTGCCGACTCTCTGAGTTCAACCGTCGCCGGCGGCGCGGAGAATACCGCCGGCGGCATCAATGCCACAGTCGGCGGCGGCCATCAAAACTCCGCGGCTGCGACTGCGGCAACCGTGGCGGGCGGCGAATCCAATCTTGCTGACGGCACCCATGCCGTCATCAGCGGCGGATATAACAACGGCGCAGCCGGGGATTATGCCGTTATTCCCGGAGGCGATGCCAATGTCGCCGACGGCGCCAAAAGCTTCGCCGCGGGGCATCGCGCCAAGGCAATGCACGCCGGATGCTTCGTCTGGGCCGACACGACGGAGGCCAATTTCACATCATCGGCCGACAACCAGTTCCTCGTCCGCGCCGGCGGCGGCGTCGGCATTAACACCACGACCGTGACCAATGTCCTGACACTCCCCAACAATGCCGACGCGACGGGCAGCGGGCTGGCTTTCGCCTGGGACACCTATTCATCGAAGCGCTGGAAAACTGACATCACACCGATCCCGAATGCACTCGAAAAAGTCCAAAGACTGCGCGGCGTGACCTACAAGTGGACTTCCAACGACCGTGCAGACATCGGACTGATCGCCGAGGAGGTCGGCGCGGTCATTCCCGAAGTCGTGCAGTATGAGGACAACGGCATCGATGCCCGTTCGGTCGATTACGCGCGGCTGGTGGCGCTGCTGATCGAAGGGATGAAAGAACAGCAGGCGCAGATTCGCGACTTCCAGAGTCGGCTTCGCGTCCTCGAAAGGGAGAGGTAATCATGAACCGGACGAACTGGAGACGGCTGGCCATCTCGACGTTGGCGCTGATTGTCTCGCTGACGACCGCCGATGCAGCCGAACGGCGAGATGAACGCGGCCGGCCATCGCCGATCGACACGGCGATCTCGGCGGAATCGTCCGCGGGCGTTTCGGGGGATACTCGGACGACAATGCCGGCGCCGCCGAATGCATCTGCAGTGTCCGTCGCGGGAACATCCGTCCGATTGGATTGGTACAGCATCAACTACGGCGGTGTGACGGAAGCGGCTGAGGGGCCCTACCGGATGGGCGTGTCGATCGGACAGACGGCGGCAGGATTTGTCGAGGAGGGACCGTACCAGATGGGTTTGGGCTTTTGGTACGGCGCCGCGCCTGCGCCGGAGTGCGCGTGCGACTGTTTCGGCGATGCGCAGTGCGACAGCGTCATCACTAATGTCTTCGACGCGGTGATCGTCGTCGACGTGGCGTTTCGCAACGGGACCAGCCCGGTCGATCCGAATCCGAATTGCCCGTATTGGCCGACCGATGTCACCTGCGACGATGTCGTGAACATATTCGATGCGGTGCTGGTGGTCGATGTCGCCTTCCGCAACGGTGACCCGGCGGCGTTGTTTTGCGATCCGTGCGCGCCCGCTTTGACCGCCGGACTAAAGTGATGATTACCCTACGCCCCTCCGATGCACGCGGCCAGACGCGCACCGGCTGGCTGGACAGCCGTCACACGTTTTCCTTTAACCGCTACTACGATGCCCGGCACATGGGCTTTCGCGCGCTGCGTGTGATCAACGAGGACTTTGTCGAAGGCGGGCAGGGCTTCGGGCAGCATTCGCATCAAAACATGGAGATCCTCACCTACGTCGTCAGCGGCGCATTGGAACACTCCGACAGTCTGGGCAATGGTTCGGTGATCCGACCAGGGGAATTGCAACGCATGAGCGCCGGGACCGGGATCGCACACAGCGAATGGAACCATTCGCCCGAACAGCAACTGCATCTGCTGCAAATCTGGATTCTCCCCGAACGCGAAGGGACCAAGCCGTCGTACGAAGAGCAGACGCTGCCGGAACCGGAGCCCTCGGCGCTCCGTTTGATGGCCTCGCCGCCGGGACGCGACGGCATCGTGACGATCCATCAGGACGTCGACGTATACGACGCGCATCTCTCCCCCGGCTCCGTCGTTGCCCATGCAATCGGGCCGGGGCGTCACGCGTGGCTGCAACTGATCAGCGGCTCGGTCGTGCTCAACGGTACAACGCTCGCCGCGGGCGACGGCGCCGCTGTCTCCGATGAGAACGCGCTGGACATCTCGGTTGATGGCGCGTCGAACTTCCTGTTGTTCGATCTGGCGTGACCGACCAGTAGCATCGGCGCGTGGCCCGGACTTTAGGCGGTTGCTGAAAGACCCACCGTGATCGCCACAACGCAGTCTGTCACCCTGAGCGAAGCGAAGGGTCTGCTTTCTGCCCCATAGGAGAAAAACAGCAGATGCTTCGCTCCGCTCAGCATGACGAAGGTGGCTTTTCTGCACTTCCTGGAGTTTTTCATCCGCCTTTTAGGCTGTCCTGAGAACTCTCCGACAATGTCATGCCCCGTCCCGCCTTCTCGTGAGGGACGGAGCGAAAGGCAGACTGACATCGAAAGGCAATTCGGATCGATCAGCGAGCAATCGCGCGACGGAAGATCATTGGTAAGTCCCAGTGCCGGGCCGCGTGTTGACTCGGCTGCCGTCGGGGTTGCCCCTCAAACGACGGCATTGCCCGATGCACGATGACGCGGTATCATGCTCCGACGCTTGGGGGCACACGGTGCCGACGATCAATCAGACCATCCTTCACTATCGAATAATCAGAAAGCTCGGCGAAGGCGGGATGGGCGAGGTCTATCTCGCGGAGGATGCCAGACTCGACCGACAGGTGGCGTTGAAGTTTCTCCCGGCATCGTTGTCGCAGGACCACGAGGCGCGCGAGCGGCTGATCCGCGAAGCCAAGGCCGCGTCGCGTCTGAATCACAAAAACATCCTGACCGTGCACGCGGTGGAGCACGCCGATGAGCGCGACTTCATCGTGATGGAGTATGTCGACGGCCTGCCGCTGCGCGAGTGGATGTCCGGCAATAAACCGTCGTTGACGCAGACGCTGCGCATCGCCATGCAGATTGCCGACGGTCTGCAAACGGCCCACGAGGCCGGGGTCGTGCACCGCGACGTCAAACCGTCGAATATTCTCGTCACCGCCAAAGAGCAGGTGAAGATCGCCGATTTCGGGCTGGCGACCTGGCGCGGCGCATCGGAACTCACGAAATCGGGATCGACCGTGGGCACGGCCGCTTACATGTCACCGGAGCAGGCGCAAGGACAGAAGACCGACCAGCGCTCCGATCTCTTCAGTCTGGGGGTCGTGATTTTTGAGATGCTCACCGGACGGCCGCCCTTCGGGGGCGAGCATCAGGCGGCGATTGCGTATGCCATCGCGCACGAGCCGGCAGCGTCGCTGTCGCAGTATCGTCCCGACCTCCCCACCGGTCTCCAACACATTATCGACAAGTCGCTGCAAAAGGATCCGTCGGTGCGCTATCAAAGCGCCGCCGACCTGATCGCCGATCTGAAACGCGAGCGGCAGCTTTTGGATTCCACACCCAGCAGCCGGTCGCATGTCACCCCCATCGCTGCGGTGCAACCGCGACGGTCCCTGCGGCCGATAACGGTTTCCGCGATCATCGCGGCGGTATTGGTCGCGGCGGTGCTGATTCTGCGTCCGTGGCGATTCACGGTCGAGCCGACGCATGATGCGGCTGCGGTCGAAAACCGATTGGCGGTCATGTATTTCGACAATGTCGCCGAACCCGACGACCCACAACGTTTGGGGGAGATCGCCACCAACCTGCTCATCACCGATCTGTCCGGGTCACAATATGTGCAGGTCGTCTCCAGCCAGCGGCTCTACGACATCCTCAAGCTGATGGGGTACGAGGGCGCCAAGAAGATCAGCCCCGACATTGCGACGCAGGTGGCGCAGAGGGCCGGCGCCCGCTGGATGCTGGTCGGCAGCATTCTGCGCACCGCACCCAACATGGTCCTGACTGCGCAACTGATCGATGTCGCATCGGGCAACTCGATCGCGCCACAGCGCATCGACGGCGCGCCCGGCGAGGACATCTTCGCGCTGGTGGACCGGCTGCGCGGGAAGGTCACCGAAGGGCTGTCCATACCCGCCGGCATCGACGCACAGCAATCCACTCACATTGCCACGACGACGTCGACCGACGCGTACCGGCTCTATCTGGAAGGCATGGACCTGTGGCACAAGTACTACACCGATGAAGCAAACGAAAAGTTTTACCAGGCCATCGCCATCGATTCGACCTTCACGATGGCGTACTTCCGGATCGCCCAGAGCCAGTTCTCGGGCGCCGAGGTCGACAGCGAGAATCGTCGGCAACTGGACATCGCCCTGACTCAGATTGACCGCGTCGGCCCCAAAGAACAACTGCAACTGCGCGCGCTCGACGCCGGCCTGGATGGTGACGCCCCACGCGCAATCGCAACACTGACAGAGCTGCTAAAGCAGTATCCGGATGAGAAGGAGGCGTGGTGGATTCTCGGCAACATTCAGGGGTTGTGGCTGCGGGATTACGAAGTGGGAGCGGCCGCGCTCAGGCAGGCGATCGCCATCGACCCGATGTATAAACTGGCCTATAACAGTCTGGCCTACTTATACAATTTCATGGGGGATTTCGAACAGTCGCTCTGGGCGATCAATCAATACATCGCCGTCGCCCCGGACGAGGCCAACCCCTACGATTCTCGCGCCGATCTGTACGCCTACAATGGCCAGCCCGACAAGGCACTGGAGTCGTATACGCTGGCTCTCTCGAAGAACCCGGCGTACACCGTGTCGCGGCGCAAGCAGGCGTTTATGTGCCTATTCCTGGGTCGTTACGCCGACGCAGACAGCATCCTGCAATTGGAGGCCTCCGGCCCCTCGCCGGCTGCGCGCGCGGAAGGCCGCTTCCTGCTCGCCAAAGTGCCGGAACACCAGGGACGCTTGCGGGAAGCGATCGCCATTCTGAACAAGGGAATTGCCGCCGACGAATTCGATGGGATCGACAGCGCCATCTCGGCCCGGAAGCTGAATTGGCAGGCACTCCTCCTGTCCGAACTCGGCAAACACGACGACGCCATCCTCACTCTTCACGCGGCGCGGCAGAAACTCGATTCCACGCACGGGGAGGATTACGCGTGGACACTCTTCGATGAAGTCGAATTGTCCTGGCGGGGCGGCGACTTCGCCGCGGCCGAGCGTGCATTACAAGAACTGGATCAGTTCAAATCCCATCCCGATCCGCGGCGGGCCGCAATTCCGTCCCTGGCGAAAGGGCTGCTGGAATCGGCGCGCGGCCATCACGCACTGGCCACCACACTCATGGAATCGGCTCAGAGTTTCAGCGACGAATACGGGTACGTCTATGAATTGGGATGTCAGTACCTCCGGGCAGGCGAATTGAGTCAAGCGGTCGAAACCCTGGAGAGGGCGGCCGCCGAATACAGCGAGCAACGGGCGCACTTCGGTGTGATGTCGACGAAAGTCCATTACTACCTGGCCATGGCCTATGAGCAATCCGGATGGAATGACAAAGCCATCGGGCAGTACGAGAAGTTCCTCGGAATCTGGAAAAACGCCGATCCCGAACTGACGTTGGTCGATGACGCCAAATCGCGGCTGCAACGACTCCGCAGCGGGGCGTGACGTCCGGCCCTGTCTGCTTCTCTGTCAGCTACTGATTCAACGAGGCCTGTCGGACCGACAACGGTGACAACAACAACGGCCGCAAGGTTGCGGTCTTGCGGCCGTTTCATGATCCCTGCCACCCTCTGTGTGTGCAATCAAAGTGAAGGGGCGCCCTTGTGGGGTCGGTCGGGATGGGGCGACGCCGCCTCACCGCATCGGGGATGAGGCCCGATGCCGGCGCCGCTTAATGTATTCAACGATGAACGGGGCGATAAGTTTCAGGAATCGAGGCGGCTATGGGCTGCTCGTGATACGGTGACGGTCGGGGGTCCTGACATCAATATCATTGATGTGCACCGAGGTCAAAAGCCACTGGGTTGGTCCGGAAATGCTGATCGTCTCCCAATAGACCGGCCCGACCGCGCGCGCAACGCTGACCGATAAACCACGATCGAGACAGCCGTTATCGATGACGATGATGGTCGCGCCGTCGAATCGCGCGTAGGGCGTTTCTACCACGGCGTAGTCGTCGGCCATCCACGACGACCCGCAATCGCTTAAGTGCGACTCCCATTGTTCGTTGACGTCGGCGTCGAACCGCAAGAACGGCGACGCGGCCGATCCGGGATGGTCGACCCACTGCAAGTTCCCGCTGCGGTCACGGTAGACCCAGAGGGATATCGGAAAACCGCTCAGGTGAAAGTACCGGCGATGATCCCTTGTGACGGCGGAGTCAATCGCTAATGTCCGCTTCTCCCCGTCCTGAATCCCCCCCTGGGCGAGGTAAGTCCATTCGTTGCCGAGTTCCAGGGGGAAGAGCGGCCTGGTCTGGGCATCGACTTGAACCCGCTGACACCCCGAAACCCCGGCAATGGCCACGACGGCCACCACCAACATCAGGCCGAGATTGAGTCGCTTCGTCGCGAGTGGAATCATGCGCCTCTCCATCGCTAATACCCATGAAGAGGCAGCTTATTCCAGCCATGACATGTGGAAGCGGAACTTCAGGCGGGGCATATAATACATTGTCACACAATACGATACGAATTGTCATTCTGAGTCCTGTCCTCACGCCCGCATCAGGCGGGCGTGAGGACAGGGCGAAGAATCTGTTGTGGAAGCTTCGGGTGCGACGAGACCGGCGAACACGGGCAGACCCGGACAGCGCATCCGTTGCGCTATTGCGGCGGCGGCAGACGTTTCTTCATCAACTGGTAGCGGTCTTTGAAGTCGGGGAGGTCTTTGACCGATGCAGGCATGGCATCGATCTGCTCATTGATTTTGGCGATGCGTTCCTGCGTTTCGGGATGCGATGAGGTTAGGTTTTCGAAAAACCCCCGGTCGCGGTCGCCGGACAATTCGGCCAGCTTGGTGAACATGGTGACCGCGCCATTGGGATTGTACCCGGCCTCTTTCATGTAATGCAGTCCGTATTCGTCGGCTTCGAGTTCGTGGCTGCGGCCGTAGCCGGTCAGCGCCAGCCCGAGCACAATGCCGGTGACCTGTCCGGCCGCGCCCGAGGCGGCATCGCCGAGCGCGATCTGCGCTAAGACCGATGCCCCCAGCGCCGTCTGCAAGTGTTTGACCGAATGCCGTCCGACCACATGTGAAATCTCATGCGCCATGACTGCCGCCAGTTCGGCTTCGGAATCCATCATCTGCAGAATGCCGGTATAGAAATAGACAAAGCCACCGGGACAGGCGAAGGCATTGATCTGGTCAGACTCAATGACCTTGAATTGGTAGTCGAGATCGGGACGGTCGCAGACGCGGACGATCTTTTGCCCCACTTCGGTGAGATACGCCTGCCAGACCGAATCAGCGAGAACCGTCTGCGTCGCCTCGACTTCAGTCGCGACACCGCGTCCGAGCTCGACCTCCTCGGCATCGGAGATGATGATAAACGACCTCTTCCCCCCCGGCCCGGTGGTGACGCAGGAGAGGAGGAGGGTGAGGAGGGACAGGAGTAATACTCCTGTCTTAATCCGGCCAATCGTAAACATACGAATCCACTTTTCATGTGCCGGTCAGCCCTCGGGCTGACCGCGTGCCGCAGGCCCAAATCGAATCTGCCGATATTTCTGTGCCCGCCATGCGCCCTCACGTGGCGGCATGGCGGCGTCACCCGAGAGCGGGTGACGCCACATCGAATCCGGATTCGCAATGCCGTCAGCCCAAGGGCTGACCGGCACAATAATCCCTTCAGACAGTTATCGCTTCGTTCAGAATATGTTGGTGCCGCCCTACCCGAACTGATCGCATCGGCACCAGATCAACTTTGACTCCAATCACCTCCGTCAGATACAACTCCGCGCCCACCAACTCCAGCAGACTGACGGGCCGTACGAATTCAGCCAGCAAATCGAGGTCGCTGTCTGGCTCCTGATCACCGCGGACGTACGAGCCGAAAACGCCGGATACCCTCAAGCCGTAGCGCTCGATTAAATTGTCCTGATTCCGCCGAATCACATCGCGGATTTCATCGAGCGACTTCCTCACAGCTTCACCTTCTCCTCGAACCATTTCCCTGCGAAGGGCACGGTCCAGTCTTTGCCGTGCAGCGCGTGGTAGATGCCGGTGATGATTGACGCCAGACAGGCGAACACGACGGTCACCCAGAAATACTCCGAGAGTCGCGGGATGAGAAAGAGTCCCGCGAGGATTTCGGCCAGGGTCAACAGCAGCCCCTGCCGCGCATGGTTCATGGCGAATTTGTTGTGACGGTAATTCAGCAGGGTGATGAAGCAGCCGAATGGGACATACGCCAGGATGGCCGGGCCGCGCCCCTCTTCAATTTCTTCGGCGCGGGTGTCCGCAATCGGCGACTCGACCACGGGGGCCGGGCGCTCCACCATCGGATCGGCTGGGTCCATTGTGGGCACAACATAGAGCGCGGGTGGCCCGGCGGCAAGAATGAAGGGGAGGCAGGCCCTCCTCCGACCCGACGCCGTACTGCTGGCGTACAGCGAGTTACCCGGATCGCGGATCATCCCTGGGAGGTGTGAAGTGACCCCATGTGATTGTCATGCTGAGTCACACGTCCCGCCTCAGACGGGACGCTGGGCGAAGCATCTGCGTTCATTCGGGAGCGGAAGAAAGCAGATTCTTCGCTTCGCTCAGAATGACCCGCTGCGTATGCCAGGCGTCTGGCGGGGTGGCCCCGGCGCTAAACTGTCGTCAGGGAAGCGCGAATGGTGTTCAGCGGTTTGGGTCGAGGATGCCCTTCTCGACGAGCATCTGGCGGGCGATCAGCGTGTTCTCGCCGCCGGCGGGATAGTCTTTCTCGAGGCGGTCGAATGCGGCCAGCGCTTTGGCAGAATCGCCGGAAGCGACCGCTGCGCGGATAAGTCGCCGCAGATAGTCGGGCGCCTGCGGTCCGGTCGGGTCGACATCGATGGCCTGCTCGTAATGGGCGATGGCGTTGGCGGGGAAGTTCGCCTGCTCTTCAATGGCGCCCAATCCCGCCCAGGCCGCGGCGACCAGCAACGGATCGTCGCCGTAGTCGTCGATGTACCGCTCCCAGGCGACGCGCGCGTCATCGAACGACCGCTCGAGGAAATGCAGGTGCCCCATCTGGAAGCAGCCCGGCCCGGCAACCGCGGCGCCGGAGTGCTCATCGATCAATCGTTGCAGCAGCGCGGTGGCGACCGCAAAATTGCCGGAGCGCATTTCGATCCCGGCTTCGCCATAGAGCCGCTGCGCGTCGAGCTTCCGATCGGCGAAATGCGAGGTGAGGGCCCAGACCCCGACCACCAGTGCGATTACGGCCCCGACGGCAATCGCCACGGTACGCACGTTTTGCTCGGCCCATTCACGGGCGCGAAAAACGCCGGTCGTAAAGGCGTCGGTCCTCAGATCGTGCTTGGTCAGTCGGTGTCGTGTCGGTGCGGTTGCCATCACTCTCGTTTCCCGGCGGCGTTGCCGTCCCCCCTGTCAGCAATCGTCTGTCGGCCGAATGTCCTTTACGAGTGGGTGGGGGGCGCTGTCAGTGTGTCTAAAATTGTCCCGTGAAATTCAGGAAGAGCCGCACGCGGCTGACGTCGAAGGCGCGTGTGTAGTTTCCCCAGCGGTACAGTTTCCGGCGTCCGTATTCGTCATTGTTGACATCGGGGTCGACCAGTGGGTCGCAATCCAGACAGCGTCCGATCATGAACATCTCCCCCGCTTCGCTGTAGTCGTAGCCGCCGAATTCCAGCGCAAAATCGAACCCGACCTGCGACCACTGAATGCCGGTGCCCATCGACAGGATGATCGGATTGATCTGGTCGCCGGTGCCGCTGGCGGCCGCGATCGGAATGAAATACGGAAACTCCGCGGTTTGGTCGCGTCCCAGTCGCTGATCGTATGTTACGATGGCCCCGGACGGTTCGCCGATGACGTACGGCTCGTTGCGAATCCCCAGCCGGATCGGAATCACGCCGAAGCGGGCCTCATGGCGATATTCGATCCCGGCGCGAATCTGATGCAGATTGTACCAGCCGACCGGCTGCGCCTCGAACGGCGACAACGGGTCGGCGGGCTCGGTCTGATAACGCAGCCCGGAATCGCCGCTGCCCGTCTCGGAATCGCTGTTCTTAAACGGGCGCAACTGGTAGTCCACCGCGATCAGCAGATTGTCCGACGCGTTGTATGACCCGCCGAGCCCGATGGTATAGGGGATGTCGATTTCGCGGTCGGTGCCGTCCAGCGGACCGTAGAGGGGTCCGTTCGTCGGGTTCATTTGCGGGATCTGATTGGTGGTCGTGATGCGTACCGCGCGGAAATCGAGGTTTTGCGTCAGGGTCCAGCCCGGCGATAAGATCGCGCCCACGCTCCAGTTGTCGGCCCGGTACATCGCCGATAGCTGCGCCGTAAAGCCGCCGTAATCGATGTCGGAATCGTTGATCCAGCGCACATAATCGACACCCCGGCTGGTCACGCGCGTGGAGTCCAGATCGATGACGTGGTTTTCCGTGCCATCCCCGGTGATGATGCCGATCATCCCGCCGATGGACAAACGGTCGGTCACCGACGTCCCGAACGCGCCGCCGAGGATGTTGATGTTGCCTCGGATGGCATAGCGCGATTCGATCGGGGACCGCTGCTCGAACGGCGTTCCCGGAGTGTGCCCGTCGGCGGCGAATTCGCCCTCGGCGTAGGCCTGCTGCAATCGGTTGTAGAACGCCGTCAGTGTAAACTCATGTTCTTTGATCGTCACTGGGGCGACGAACGCCGCGGAGGGGAGATTGCTGAAACTGTTGTCGGAGGAAAACAACGACAATGGCGTCCCGCCCGGCGAGCCGCCCAGATCCGACGAGAAGCTGGTGTGCGCGTAATTGACGGTCAGCAGGACGCCTTCGTTGTAAACCAACCCGGCAGGGTTCCAACTGCCCGCATCGGGATCGTCGGCGACGCCGAGAAACGCGCCGCCCATGCCGCGCGCGCGCGCGCCGCCGCCCAAAAAATTCCAATCCTGAAACGTGTTGACCGAAAGGCCCTGTGCGATGACCGGTGAGGAGCCCAGCAGGGATGTCGCGAGAACCGCGAGAGTTGTTGTCCGCAACCGTTGCTTAACCACCATGAATCCTCCTGAAAATCAGCGTCCGCGCGGGCAGTTTCCCGTCAAGCACAAGGCGGGTAAGCTATTCGCGCACAAATCGATTGTCAACCGTCAACTGGAACCGACGCGGCCTGGGGCAGTCGCATCCTCCACCTCCAGTTACCGATGGACGGCGCTGATATTCCCGGCGGATTCGCCGACTACGTCTTTGTCCCGCAGAGAAATACCCCCGGACGGATTTGAACCGCCGACACGCGGTTTAGGAAACCGCTGCTCTTTCCACCTGAGCTACGGGGGCGTTGAGGCATCGCGGCCGGCCGGAATGTCTCGGGGCCGGTAGCTCATAATGGCTATCCGGTCTCGTAGGCAACCACGGCAAAGACATCATATCCATCCAGCGCCTCGCGTCCCGGCAGAAACGCCAATTCGATGACCACGCCGATCCCGGCGACAACGCCGCCGGCGCGTTCGACCAGCTTTGCCGCCGCGCGCATCGTGCCGCCGGTCGCCAGGAGATCATCGATCAGGACGACCCTCTGCCCCGGTTCGATGGAGTCGATGTGCATGTTGATCGTGTCTTCGCCGTATTCGAGCGCGTACGTCTCCGACATCACGGTCGCAGGCAGTTTGCCCGACTTGCGCAAGGCGATGAATCCGCAGCCCAACTCGTGCGCCAATGCGCCGCCGAAGATAAAGCCGCGCGCCTCGATTGCGGCGATCAGATCGGGACGTCGCGGCTGATAGTGCTCCGCGAGCGCCGACTGGGCGGCGGCGAACGCTTTCGGATTCTTCAGAAGTGTCGTGATATCCTTAAAGACGATCCCCGGCTTGGGGTAGTCGGGAATGTCACGAATGGCCGATTTGATGAGCGACGTGCGATCGTTCATTGGTCACGCCTCCGTTGCCCCGAATCAAAACCGCACATCGAAACTTTCGTATCGATGGTCATCGTCGAACCAGTGTGTCTCGACGCCGTACACATGCGCCGCCGGCGGGCCCACGCGCACATAACTGAGGAACCCGTCGAGCGCGCCGCGCTCGCCGACCGCCTCGATTTCAACAGTGCCGTCGGCGCGATTCTTCACCCATCCTTTGACCTGCGCCGCACGCGCGCGGCTCACGACAAAGTAGCGATACCCCACGCCCTGGACCACGCCGGTGATGCGAATCTGCAAGCGGGTCACGTCGCGGCTCCGGCCCGGCCGACAGCGCTGAGGATGAGACGCACGGCCGTTTCGGCGTCGCTGGCTGCGATCACCGCCGGATCGGGTCGCCAGCTACCCAGCGAGACGACGGGCTTGCCATAGAGCAGCGCGAAGGCGACTTCCGAGAGCGTACCAAACTGCCCCGGCAATGCGATGACACCATCGGCGGTCTGGATAATCATCACGTTACGTCCCTCGGCCATGCCGCTGGCAATGGCAATATCGACGCTCTCATTGGCCAGTTCGGTTTTGACGCCGGGAACGATGGCGATGGTGACACCGCCCGCCTTCCGGGCGCCGCGACTGGCCGCTTCCATGACCCCGCCCAATCCCCCGGTGAGCACGCGAGCTCCGGCCTCGGCCAGCCGTCGGCCGACTTCCTCCGCCTGCGCGCAAACATCTCCGTCAGCCGCACCGCCGCCGCAGACGGCGATTGTCGCCGGACGTGGTGCCATGCGAATAAACAAACCGCTAAAACGATGATGGGCAACTCAAAAGACAACCACGGCGATGTCACCGGAAGGCCGCGTGGCGGGAATGATCATGGTCGGGGCGACTGGATTTGAACCAGCGACCCCTTGGTCCCGAACCAAGTGCGCTACCAAACTGCGCTACGCCCCGACCTGTTTGTTTCACCGGGCCCCGTCAGGCGGGGCCGAACGGTCAATTATTCCATTCGGACAGTGCAAAACAAACTGTTTTCGGATGTGCGCCGCCCGGCTCACGTGCGATGTTCGCGCACGGTGCGGTCAGCCCAAGGGCTGACCGCCACATGACGTCGGCACGACATTGCAACTTAGGGGCGGGGTCTCCCCGCCCTGACGCGCGTCCACTAACTGGTCAGGGCGCCAGCACTGTCTCGTGCCGGTCACCCCTTGGGCTGACGCGCACGAGTCGACGGTTCGCATCCGTGTGCCGGTCAGCCCTTGGGCTGACGCACACGAGTCGACGGTTCGCATCCATGTGCCGGTCACCCCTGGGGCTGACGCACACGAGTCGACGGTTCGCATCCGTGTGCCGGTCACCCCTTGGGCTGACCCGCACGAGTCGACGGTTCGCATCCGTGTGCCGATCAGCCGTTGGGCTGACCCGCACGAGTCGACGGTTCGCATCCATGTGCCGGTCAGCCCTGGGGCTGACCGCACTGGCGCCAGAAGTTTCACGCCAATCTCCACGAACGCATTTCGTCCACCAGCGATGTATCCGTCATGTCGATTTTGAGCGGGGTAATGGATACATATCCCCGTCGGACGGCCGCGGCATCGGTTTCCTCGGTGTGGTCCCATGACGGCTCCCCGCCGATCCAGTAATACGCCAGACCACGCGGGTCGCGATTGGTCGAGATGATTTCGGTGTAGATGCGTCGTCCCAGTCCGGTAATCTGAGTCTTGCGATAGCCGCCGCGCGGCATCTTCGGAAAGTTGATGTTCAGCAGCGTGTGCTTTGGCAGTCGGCCGATGATGCGCGGAATCAGACGGCGGATGAACTTCGCCGCCGAGGTGAAATCGCGCCAATCGCGGTCGCGCGGTATGACCGAGGCGGCGATCGCCGGCACACCCATCAGCGCGCCCTCGATCGCGGCGGCCACGGTTCCGGAGTAAGTGACATCCTCGCCCATGTTGGCCCCGTGATTGAGGCCCGACACCACGAGGTGGGGACGACGACGACGCAGGATTTCGTGGAACGCCAGCGTCACCGCATCCGTCGGGGTGCCATCGACCGAGTACACCCCGTCCTCGTGCCGGCGAATTCGCAACGGACGCGTAAGCGTCAGCGAATGGCTGGACGCCGATTGGTCGGTGCCGGGCGCGACAATCGTCACGTCGGCCACGCGCCTCAATTCGTGCGCCAGAATGTTGATCCCCGGCGCATAGACTCCGTCATCGTTGGAAATCAGAATGCGGAGCACTTTGGGGATGCGCTGCGTTCTGGTCATTTCAGTGTGTCGGTTCCGATGTCGCACGCGCGGTGATGGTACGCGGGCTGCTGACGATCAATCGCAGCATCGCGCCGATGAACTCGAATGTGTCCCGCCAGGGATGAATGTAGCTTTTCTCATCCTGATACACCGTTCCGATCGACACCGCTCCGATGCGAAATCCGGCTTTCCCCGCCAGCACGAGATACTCCGGCTCGAATGTATACCCGCCGCTGCGCGGATGCACGGTTTCCATCACGGCCCGTGAAATCAGACGATAGCCGCACTGCGAATCGGCGACCGATTGACGAGCCAGCGCCGAAACGGTCCAGGAGCACAGCGTGTTGCTGAGACGACGCGAGAACGGCATGTGGCGGGCGGACAGGTCACGCGAGCCGATGATAACGTCTCCCTCACCTCTCTCGAAGGCCTCGACGAAATCCGGCAACGATTCGGGTTCATGCTGCAAGTCGGCGTCCATGTGAATCACGGCCTCGGCGCCCCGTTCCATGGCTGCGCCAAATCCCGTCATCAGCGCGGCCCCTTTGCCGCGATTGACCGGATGGGAGATCACTTCGACCCCGGCGTGCCGGGCAACCGTCTCTGTCTCATCCGCCGAACCGTCATTGACGATGAGAATGCCGATACCGGGGGCGGACGTGCGAATACGGGCGATCAATTCGGGCAGATGCCCGGCGGCATTATAGGCGGGAATGACGACGAGGCATCGCATGGATTCGATCCAATCACGCCGCGACGCTTTTCAGTTGATTGGATAGAACGGCTCGGGTGAGCCCGTGTCGCGGAACAGCACTACCTTTATCGGGGCGAGCCGATTTGAACGGCCGACCTCTCGCACCCCAAGCGAGTGCGCTAACCAGGCTGCGCTACGCCCCGAACAAGCAGATTCACGGAAATCGTTGCGGCTCCCCTATGAGAGCATCTCGACGATCGCTTCGAGTTCCCGTCGGACCTCGCCGATCATCTTGCGGGTCTTCAGACTCTCCGGCGGCGCCTTCTCCCCGGCGGATTCGGCCCGCAGCCGCTGGCGCGCCCCTTCGATGGTGTACCCCTCGCCGTACAGCAGGTGTTTAATGCGCATAATCAGTTCGATATCGCGGCGTTGGTACTGACGGTTCCCGGCCCGGTTTTTTTTGGGGCGCAACATCGGGAATTCCTTTTCCCAGAAACGGAGGACATACGGCTGCAAGTCGGTTTCGATGGCGACATCGGAGATCGCGTAGTACTTGCGCTCCGGCGGCCGCTTCAGCTTGAGCTTGGTCGTGTCGGTGGCGCTCATGACGACGGATGATACTCAAATGGTGGCGGCAGCCAAAGTGGAACTTTAAGTGCTCAAGCGGGGGCATCCAGCGGCATTTCCGAGCGCAATGGACGCAACATCAGTTCGGTCAACGCCTCACGCGGATGGGTTTCGCCGTTTAAGACACGGTGTACCGCCTCGGCAATCGGCATTTTCACTTCGAGTCTTTGCGCCAGAACCACAGCGGCACGGGTGGTGTTAACCCCCTCGGCCACCATCGACATCGCAGCGAGCGTTTCTTCGAGCGTACGGCCGCGTCCGATTTGCTCTCCGACATGGCGATTGCGCGAATGGCGCGACAGGCAGGTCGTCACCAGATCACCGATACCGGCCAGACCGGCGAACGTCTCGGGTTTGGCTCCCATCCGAATTCCGAGACGGCTGATTTCGGTCAGGCCGCGCGTCAACAGCGCGCCCTTCAGATTGTCCGCGGACTCGTATCCCAGTCCGTCGGCGATTCCGGCCGCGATGGCGATGATGTTTTTCAACGCGGCCGCGACTTCGACTCCGACGACATCATCGCTGGTGTAGACGCGAAAAGTCTCGCCGGAAAACAAACTCTGGATGCGTTCCGCCGCCGCGCGATCGTCGGATGCCGCTACAACAGCGGTCGGCACGCCCCGGACCACTTCTTCGGCATGCGAAGGACCGGTTAGTGCCACTATGGGAATGGCGGGAAGCTGCTCGGCGATGATCTCGGTCATCCGCCGACCCGTGCCGACCTCCATACCCTTGGCCAGACAGACGACAACACGGGCGCGCGGCCGGACTGCCGCGACCATCGCCGCGGTGCTGCCAATGGCCGATGTGGGGGTGACCAACAGGACAACATCGGCATCGCGGGTAATGGCCGACGCCATATCCGTTACTTGAATCGAAGCGGGCAACCTAAATCCGGGCAGCTTGTTATGCCGTTCGCGCGTGCGGGCCAATTGCTGCGCCTCCTGGGGATTGTGCTCCCAGATGGAGACGACATGTCCGGATTTGTGCAAGTGAGTCGCCACGGCCATTCCCCAACTCCCGGCGCCGAGCACCGCGACGTTCTGTGAATCGTGGTGAGACACGATGGTGAGAATAGAGCGTGCGAGGCGGCCGAATCAATCGAATTGGCAGATGCTCAACCCGAGCGTCGAAACCGATGTTCGGTCCCGGCGCGGATTCGCATGATGTTGGCGCGATGCGTGTAGAACACCAGCGCCAGCAATACGACGGAGATCGAAAGCAGCGCGTCATGGATCGGCTGACCGAGCACGAACCGCCGCACCGCGACCGCTGCGCAAAATGCCACGGCGGCGCTCAGCGAGCCCAGGGAAACAATCCGCGATATGCCGAAGACTATCGCCCAGACACCGAGGGCGATGGCGGCTTCGATCGGCAACAGGGCCACGAACATCCCCAGCGCGGTGAGAACACCCTTCCCGCCCCGGAATCCGGCAAACACCGGGAAAAGATGTCCGACAATCGCGGCGACACCGACTGAGATTCCGGCAATAACCGGATCCCAGCCGAGCGGGTGCGCGGCGATGGGGCCGAGCCAGAAGACCGGGGCAAATCCTTTGGCAATGTCAATGGCGGCGGCCAGCAGCCCCCAGCGCAGTCCGAGCACGCGCGCGGCATTGGTCGCGCCGGGATTCCCCGATCCGTGCTGGCGGATATCGATCCCCCTGACCGCATGTCCGATCCACAACGCCGACGGGATCGATCCGGCAAGATAGGAGGCAAGCAGGGAGGCGATCATCAACATCACTTCACGACCCGTCCGGCACCGACATTCGCAGGGGCGTGGTCTCCCCGCACTTTCCCGTCCCGCCGCAAGGGTTCGGACGGGGAAACTCCGCCCCTACGCGGCACTGCTTTCGTCACCATCCAGTTTTTGATACAAATACCACTCGCCGGTGCCGCTGGGCGTTTTGCGGTCAAAATAGATTTCGAAGATGTCGCCGGAATCGGTGCGCACGCGGTAATACCGACGGTGCCGTCGTGTCTTCCAGTCGCGCTGCATGGCGCCGGCGGGAAAGCCCCAATCGAACCAACTGACGATGATTTCGGCGACGGTGAATACGGACTTGTTCCAGCGAAATGTCACCGGGGCGGGGATTTCCCCCTGCGTCGTCACCGTGATGCGTTCGCCGACAAACTTCGTCATGGTTCGGCTCCGCTCACCATCAACGGTTCGGCTGCGCTCACCATAAATGGTTCGGCTGCGCTCACCATCAATGGTTCGGCTGCGCTCACCATAAACGGTTGGGCTCCGCTCACCATAAACGGTTCGGCTCCGCTCACCATAAACGGTTCGGCTGCGCTCACCATAAACGGTCAATTCTTCTTACGGAAGACCAGACGAATCGGCACACCCTCGAATCCGTAGCGTTCGCGCAAGCGGCGTGTCAGGTAGCGAATATACGGCGCCGCGATCAAATCGGGGTGATTGCAGAACAGGATGAAGGTCGGCGGCGGGTCCGGGAGCTGGGTCACGTAGTTGATTTTGATGTAGCGTCCCTTGATCGCCGGCGGCGGCTTGGAGGCGGCATCGGCCAGGACGCTGTCATTCAACTCCGATGTGGCGATCCGTGTCTGCAGTGTTCCGGCAATCGTGCGCGCCATGGTCAGAACCCGCGCGGCGCGCTGCCCGGTCAGCGCCGAGATGAACACGATCGGCGCCCAACTGATGGTGCGGATGCGGCTGCGCAGATCCTTCGCATAGGCGCCGGCGGTGTCGGTGTCCTTCTCCACGAGGTCCCACTTGTTGACCGCGAAAAACAGCCCCTTGCCCGCTTCGATGGCGGTTTCTGCGATTTTGAAATCCTGGAGTGAGAGCGGCTCCGACGCATCCAGCAGGACACAGACGATATCGGACCGATGCACCGCACGGATGCTGCGCAGCGCGGTGAAGAACTCGAGCTGATCTTTGACGCGCGCGCGTTTGCGGAGCCCCGCGGTGTCGATCAACACGAACGGCTGACCCTCGTAGGTGAGTGTCGTATCGATCGAATCACGGGTGGTCCCCGGCTCGGGCGAGACGATCATCCGTCCGCTGCCCAGCAGCACATTCGCCAATGATGATTTGCCGACATTCGGTCGTCCGACCAGCGCGACGTGAATCGGACGTTCACCCTCTTCTTCCCCTTCGCCATCGGACAACGGCGCCACCGCCGCACCGATTCGTTCAAGCAGATCGGGAATACTCTGTCCGCCGAGCGCGGAGATTCCGAGCGGATCAAACGGCCCAAGCTTGGTGAATTCGTAGATGTCGCCTTCCTGAGCGCGTTTGTCGATCTTGTTGACGACAAAAACAGCGGGCTTTCCGGACTTCAGGAGGAACCGCGCAATCTGACGATCCTCGGGCTGCGGTCCGGCGATGCCGTCGACGACAAACACAACCGCATCGGACTCCTCGATGGCCAGTTTCGATTGCGCGGTGATGTGCCGCTGCATCTCCTCTGTCCCAAGCGAAGCCGGGGGATCGTCCGAATGCAAGACGAGGCCGCCGGTATCGACCAACGCGAAATGCCGGTCGTCCCATTCGGCCACCGCATAGTGGCGGTCGCGCGTCACTCCCGAAACCGGCGAGACCACCGCCACCCGCCGTCTCAGGATGCGGTTAAAGAGGGTCGATTTGCCGACATTCGGCCGACCGATGATGCAGACCACGGGCAGGCGCATAGGGATTCCCCAAGGGGCGGGAATATACGGCGGCGGTGCCTCGACAGGTAACCTTGATCCTCGGACGTGCGTTTCAAAGACGAAGAAGTCATTCCCTCCACTCGCGTGGGCAGGAGATCGTTCTGCCGCCGTCCAGGCGAATCTCCCAAGGCAGCAGACTCGTGCGGAGATGTTTCTCCTTCATTCGCTGGCAAAAGTCCGCCTCCCTTTTCATTGCTTCAGCGGCTCGGCCCACCGGTATCACGACACGAATCTGCTTGGAGGGAAATACCTGACGGACAGCGCGAATCGACGGTATCAGATCGCTGTCGCCCGAGACCAGTACTGCGGTGTCATACGCATCCTCAACCGAAAGTCGGAACAAGTGTATTGCGATGTTGACATCGGTCTGCTTTTCCTCAAACGTCTGATAGCGTTGATGGCACAAGCGACACGTGCGATCCCGCCGTTTGAACTCCCCATACACGACATGTACGCCGCGCGTCTCGAGCGCCCTGATGTATGTCCGATGTCGAGACAGCTTTTTCTGATTCCAGGTAACGAGCGATGTGAAGTAATGGACACCAACGGAGATATCTCGCGGCAACAGGAACCGTCTCGCAAGCTGGTTCAGATCAAGCCACTTGAATCTGCGCCAAACCGCATTCTCGTTAATCGCATGGTATAGGTTGAAGCCGTCAATGAGGAAAACCACCCGGTTCATGCTCGCGAGTATAGCAGAAAAAAACCCGGATCCACGAGGAATCCGGGGCCAAAGGGGCACATGGCCCTCTTGGGAGAATCTGTTGAACTTTATACGTATATTATTCGAGGTTTCAAGAGAATTCTTGTGGTTTTCTCGAAAAATCCTAAGAGCATCTAACAGAATGAGGCATTGCGACTAAGTTAGGCTCAGCAGAAGCTTCGCCCTCCCCCCTGATCGCGCGGGAGGGCGAGGCTTCCGCCGAGCCTGCATCTGACCGAATGGATGGTGGCCAGTCATTCTGTTAGACCCTCTAAGTAATTGTCCTGAAAGGGGCCAGACGGTCCTCCGGCAATAATGCGGACAGACGGATGATTGCTCGTCGCATCCTCGATGGCCACTCGGCACAACCACAAGACATACAATGGTCTCCAAAAAGGGCGGCGACTCTCACCACGTAAAAAACCACGTCGCCGAATCGGGGACTGCGACAGTGCGGCGCAGGATGGCGCCGGAGCCGAGACGGATTTCAAATTCGTATTTCGTGTCGGCTGGGTCGAGCGTTTCGCTCGGGAATACATCCAGCGCCCAGTATCCGGTCGAATCGGAAGTTGACGAAACCTGATATGGAGAGACTATCAAGTTTGCGTGTCGCAGCGGTGACGCTACGATTCGAGCCAACACAGACGCCCCCTCGACAGTCCCGGCAGTCAGATCAGACACCCAGCCGTAGACACGACAAAGATCGGGTTCCGCCGGTGAACCGGGGTCGAACGCGGTGGCCCAGGCGGTGTCGGTCACACCGGCGGGTGTGACGACGACAATCTCCGGCTGCGGCGCAAAGATCAGGCCGCCCTGATAACCGTAGACATGGAACGTGTCGGCATCGAGCGCAAAGATCACGCGGCCGTTGGCATCCGACACACCCGTTGCGGCGGTGGCAGTTTCATCGGAGTTGTAGACGCGCAGCAAAACGCCCTGCAATGCAACTGTGTCATCGAGAACGGCCTTGAGCACGTAAACGGTGCAGGGGTACGCGCCGCCGCCCGAACAATCGCTGCCTGCTGCGGCCCCGAAATTGTCGTCGTGGGGAGCGTGATCGTTGACCGTGTCACGCACTTGCTGCGCATACTCCCGCGCCGCCTGGACCGTGCGGCCGAAACTCCAGCCGTTGTCGAAGACCGTACCTGCGGTGTCCCGATTCAGCAGCGTATCGGCCAGCTCGCGCGCGGCCGAACCCTCGATCGCGGCCGCGGTGATCGCATTCGTGCCCAGCAGGTTGACCAGACCAAGTTGTGTGCCCGATAGATTGACCGATGCTCCCTGATTGGCGACGTCGTCCCAGTTGATGCCGATGTTGTCGGCCGTCGTCAGCGTGGAGACGCCGTAGGATGACAAGGCCGCATCGACCTGCGCCCGGACCGCCGAATCGACATCCGTCTCATGCTCATAGCGCACAACGTCGGCGTACAACGTGTCGGACGACAGGGCGATCCCGTACGCGATGAGTGTCGATTCGACCGCCGCGCGGATCAGCGAATCCAGCCAGGCGCACGCCAGCGTGCAGGCGGGCGTGTCGGCCCGCGCCGTCGTGACGACGGTCAATGGCCCATCGACCGACAGGCGGGCGGAGAAGACAATCGCACTTGCAAGGCACGCCAGCAACGCGACGCGTTTGACTCTGTTTGTCACGGAATTTCCTCCGGATTGACGATGATGATGCGGCATGAGTCGGGCTCGATGATCACCTGACATTCCGCCCCGCACGCATCCACGGTGTACGTGCAGTAGATATTGGCGTCCGCCAGACCGGTGGCCGTGACGAGACCGCCCGGATCGGGATATGTGCCCGTGTACGTGTATGACGTGCGCCGCCAGTACGTAAACCCGACATCGAACTCCGCTTTTATCTGCGTACTGAAGCTGGCCCAGGCGACCAGGAAGTATTGTGTGCCCGCTTCCAAACACACGTCGCCGTCGATTGCCAGCGACGACCAGCCCGCGCCGTTGACGCCGGGGTCTTGTTCGACCGTCACGCCGACCAACGACGTGTCGGCCGCCAGGTAAATCGCGCATTTGAGCTTGTTACCCGCCGTGCCGCCGCCGTCGGACAGATAGACGGTGATCGAGTCAGCCGTCCCGCCGGACGCGCCGATCGTGTAGTTGTCGCCGACAATCGCGTTCTGAATCGACGCGCCGCTGGCTCCGGGCGTGCCGTTGTTGCCGAATATCTCGGCATGCAATGCAGTTGGTATTGCGAACACCATCATCGCCGAAGTGACCATCCCGCCAAAATAACGGCGGGCAAGTCTCAAGAGAGGACCTGCGGCGACCCGCAGACCCCGCCTGAAGGCGGGGCGACTATCCGCCAAATTAACGGCGGTCAAGTTTATCCGTAGAGATTTCCGAAGGATCACTATCGGGAGCGGCAACAGTTTCATGTTTCTCCTCAGCCCTCAAGAGAGGACCTTCGGCCCTCAAGAGAGGACCTTCGGCAAATTCAAACCGATGCCGATGGCCGAAGGTCCTCTCTTGCCGAAGGTCTTCATCAGGCGGATGGTCCCCGCCTGCGGCGGGTGAGTCGAATCCGTCGGACAAGCGATCCTTGTCGGTCTTAAGGGCTGCGTTGTCGCCGTACTCGGCCAGCTCTTCATGGCGCATCCGGTCGATCATGCCCCAGAATGTTCGTTCGGCATCGGCCGCCGGCGACAGTCGCGATTTCAATTCCATCAGACGCACGAGATCGGTCAGCTTGACATTCAGTTCCGTACCGTCGAGTTCATCCCAGCAGCGATCGAGCAATTGCTGCACACGCAGCAGATCGCCGGAGGTACTCTCTTGAGGGAGGGCCGAAGGTACTCTCTTGAGTGCTGGGGGCGGTTTTAGTGTCGCGCTTCGACGATCCACAGGTCCACCAGTGCGTTCTCCGCGGCGTCGGTCATGGCCAGGCGCACGCTGGTATCGGTCGGGATGCCGACCACGGCGACGCCGGCAGCGCCGCGGGCGATCGGGATCACGACCGGCTGCTCGATGGTCGTCGGAAGCGGGTTGCCGCGATGATCGGTCAGTGTCGCAAACGCAATTGTCTGCGCCTGGCCGCCGATGTCGAATTGAGAGAATACAACCCGCGTGCCATCGTCGTGCGTCTCCGTCGCAACGGCCGCAATCGTCTCGGCGACCAAATCGCCGTTCACCGATACCGTCGGGACAAACCACGCGCGCCGGCCCGTCAATTGTGCCAGTGTCGTGTTCATAGACAGTGCTCCTCCAACCAGACACATCCTCCGTCACTCAGAGGCGGGTGGTCCGCCCCCAGTGACCAACATGTCCAACTCACAAGGGGCGGACCCGCAGGCGGTGTTGGGAGGAGGTTGGCGGATGATGACGCGTGACCGAGACCATCGATCACACGCCGTTGATTGTTCAGCTTGCCACTTGGGCCCAACTCATCCAACCCTCAAACGAGTTTCTCCATGCTCCCTCTCGCTGTAGCCAGGGGTCCCGAGCGAAGCCGAGGGAGAGAGGGCCGGGGTGAGGGGCGCTGTTGGAGCGATTCACGTCCGCCTCCCACTTTGCAGCCCCGAAACCGGCGCGGCAAAGCGCGACAGCCGGACCCGACCGCTCTCTTCGTATTGCGCGGCGATCTCCATCCATGTCTGCGAAACGGCGCGAGACTGGCTGGAGAGCAATCCGGCATCGGCCAGTGTGGCGACCGCGCGCATCCGGCAGACTGCGGCCACCGCCCAATGGGTCTCACCGATGACGATGCCCGGTGTCGGCACATCGCGGTATTGCGGATCGATCATGGCCAGCACAGCGTCGCCGACATCACTGATGGCGGTATCAATCACTTCATCGGAGACCGTTCCCAAGGCCACGAGATAATCAACCAGCACACGCTGCCCGTCGGCGATTGCGCCGGTGCTGCGGCGCGACAGCTCGCCTGTTGTGAGACTGATGGCGTAGTCATCGCCCTCGACGTATTGATGATAATATTCGTACCAGACTGTCACCGTCTGCGGCGAAACGATCGACCCGGCGGCGAGACGTTTGATCCGCCCGTCGTCGTAATCGACGATGAAATCGGTGTTTTCGCTGTAAACGGTGCCGAGTGAACTATCCGCTGCCACAACGACCGCATCGGGAATCAGACGCTGATGTGACAGATTCACCCAGTCGGAGGCGAGGGTTACAGTCTCACGGATCAGCGACGGCGGTCTGAGCGCCTTGACGATCACGGATCCGGACACCAGTCCCCCGTGGGCGAGCCCAATCGCCTCGATACCGTCGAGCGTGACGGCGAAGTCGCTGATCGCCGCTTCGCCGACGCGCAGTTGTGTCAGGTGCCGGCGCACAAGCTCCGGCGACGTAAATGCCATGGTCAGTCTCGTAGAAGATTGAAAGGTTGACGGCCCGGTTTCATGATAACGTGCGCACGCCCGACGTGTCGACGAGCGCTGTGAGCTGCGATCCGACCGGCGGCGTGGTGAATGATCCCGAGACAACGGCGCGGACCCAGTAGCGGTTGATGCCGTTGACCGATGCGCGCTGCCAATCGCCTGGCGCGGCGGTCCCGTCGGCGAACAGACGGACTGTACGGTCGGCTTGGTTGAAATGGTAGAGGCCCGAATCGGGCGCAAAAGTGATCCACTCCTGCCCATTCCAATACGACCACTCGACTGCGCCGCCGGAGCCGGTGGTCGCCAGGATTGCGTGAACGACGGTGAAACGATCCTCGCCGCCGAGATAGACACTGTCGCCGATGTCCGCCATCAGCGCCGATGAGCTCGGATGCAGAATATCGGCGCCGCCGGCATCGGCGGCGGCGGCCGTCAGATCGACGAACGGCGTCGGTGCATCGGCGTCGTGGCACAGCACTGTGGCAAACACGGACAATTGTGACAGCGCGTTGACCGGCGTCGTGAAGACGGTGCCGTCGCGATGAGTCTCGACCAATTGATTCTGCCCTGTGCCGATCGATCTCAGGTAGAGCATGTGCGGCACGGTCCGGATGTATCGCAGCAACGGTGCGGAAACGGGCGTCGTGCTCACTGTTTGCAGTGCGCCCCATGCCGCGCCATCATATTCCTTGAGAAACAGCTCACCATCGGCGGCGAAGCAGACACCGAGCCGCGCATCGGCTGCGACCGCCGCATGGAAATCCGATCCCGCGCCGGCACCGGTGTAGAGAGTTTCTTCCGAGCTCCAGAGCGCCGCATCCAGGTGACGTGGCCGATGTCGCAGCGATGTCCCGTCCACCGAATACAGACAGTGAATGAAAGCCGCACGGGCGATGAGCAAACCATACCCCGAGCTCACGCTTCCTGACACGTCCGTCCCGGCGTCGGTCGATCCGGACCCGAATGTTGCGCCGTCGTCGACCGACGATTTTGTTCGCACGGTGACGGTGCCCGCGTCATTGCGCGTCCAGACCACCCAGAGACGATCGTATGCGTCCTTGAGAATCGACGGATCGCCGTTCGACGACGACGCCGAGTCGTAGACGGTCGACGCCGTCTGGGGAATCCAACTGCCGTTGCTGTGGACCAGCTTGAGGGAGCGCAGCGCGCCGGTGATCTCCTGCGTGTACGCCAGGTAGAGATTGCCATCGTCATCCATCACGCCGCTGAACGATGCATCTGCTGACTCGGTCACGACATCCAGCGGATCGCTCCAGTTGACATAGGGCGCGTTCGCGTACGAGACCGACAGGATCGACGGCGTGCGGGCATACAGCGCCGGCATCCGTCCGGCATACGGGCCGGATGCCAGGCGAAACAGCCGATGCTGCGTCGCCAGACCGGTCGGAACCGTGGCGGTCGATGCGCCCAGTGATTTGTGGATCATGGTCGTGTGATCTTATGTCCAGACCGAGTCGAGGACTTTGACTGCTCCTGGGACCATCTTCGCATAGGCGACCGACTCGGAGATGACCGCCTCTTCGAAGCGTTGGTCGATGATCTTGTCGTATTCGACGGTCAGCGGCTGCGTGATGACTTCCTCGGCGGCGAATCGTTTGTCCATGCCGATGACCAGGTCGGTCGCGACTTCATCGGAGCGAACCAGCGTGGCGCCCAGCGGGCTGACCAGCTCACCGGTGCCTTGAAACTTGAATCCGGCCAACGGGTCCTTGAACTCGGCCATGGTGAGGATGCTGTTGACCTTCGCCTTGGAGACGATGAGCGTGTTCATTTCAAACGGGTGCAGCTCCGACCAGAACGAGACCAGGTCGGCGTACGCGAGCGTTCCCGAGGCGGCTGTGTTGATCACCGTCGCGGCGTTGTCGTTGCCGTCGCCGTTGATGAGCACGTCGACCAACAATCCCAGCTTGTCGACCTGCATGCGGTAGCCGATGTACCACAACAGCACTTTGAACTGCGCGGTCGTGCGATGGCGCAGCGCTTTGTATGAGGCCTTCAGCGCCAGCCCGTAATCCTGCACGTCGATTGAGTGAAGCCGTTCGGTCACGACCACCGCGGGGACATTGGCGCCGTCACCGACGGGCCGCAGCGACCATTGCGCGTCGTCGGTGTCGGAGTTGATGTCGAACGGCGTGTAGCGGTTCGAACTGATGGTCGAGCTCGAACCGACCAACCCGGCCAATTCCGGTCGCATCTCCATGCCGCGCCGGATTTCCCGCATCATGAATTCCGGCAGCAGCGCCGGCGCCGCCCGCAAGAACAGTTCGACGGTGATCGGCCGCGATCCGCCGACGCGCACACCGCGCGCGGCCAACTGGCGCTCGAACGCATCCAGCGGCGAATGGACCGGCGAAGGATCGTAATCGTCGGTTTCCAGAAGCTCCGAAACCGTCAATCCCCGCGCTTCCGCCTCCAGGTAGGTGTCGCGCGAAACATCAAGCTGACGCGCCCGCCGCAGATCGACCGTACCGTCGATGCGCGGTTCCTCGGACGCTTTCTGCAGCATGCTGCGCGGTGCGTCCATCAGCATTTTGTCCAAATCCATTCCTCTCTCCTCTGTTCGTTGTTTCGCTCAGCGGCGTGCGTCAGGAGCCTCGCGCCGACGACATAGTTTCTGAGTGAATCACCACGTGCGGACGCGGTGCTCCTGACCTACGCGAGGTTTTTGACTTCGGCAGGAGCGCTCAATTCAACAGGATCGTGCACTCGGTGGTACCGTTGACGGCAAGAACTGTGCCGCGCGCGATGTTGCCGCCCGCCGGATCGTTGCCGCCGAGCGCGGGTGCCTGTTTAATCGTGCCCGATGCGCCGCACACGACACGGTTGCCGACTTCGGGGTAGGTCGTCGTGATCGGCAACGTGCAAACCCCGGCGATCTGCACCGTGGCCAGACGATCGCCGTCGTCGCCGTCTTCCAGCGTCAGATCGATCAGTTTGCCCAACAGTATGTCGCCGTCGCCGCCCGGACCGACCTCGTGATCGTCGGTGAGCGTCACCGCGTTGCCGATGTCGGCATCGGCCAGCGTGTCGGCGCCCGTGTCTTGCGCGACTTTGAATGTGGCGAAGACTTCGCCGATCGATTCCAGATTGTGATCGCGTACCGTCATTCACTCCTCCTGGATTGTGCCCGATTCATCACTCTCTCTCTCTTTCCCGTGGAGACGGCTGGTGTGAGATCGTATCGACCCACCCTCAATCCTTGTTTGCATGGGAATCCGACAATGCCACGCGTCGTGCGCGCGGGGCGAAGGCGCGCTCGAGCTGCTGTTCGAGTTGTTCGTCCAGGCCCCAAAGTTGATCCGCGTCATCGCCGATTTGCGTCAGGCGTTCGTCCAGCGCCGCCAGAGCGTCATCGTCGTCTGAGAGCTTCTGCAGCGCGCGAAATCGGCGTCGGATGCGCTCGCACAACAGCGATTTGATCGTGTTCCAGTTGTGCCCGGCATCAGGCCGCCCGGGTGATTGCGGAGCCGCACGACGATTGACCGAGGCACTCACGCTTCCTCCAACTTTTTTGAGTTCATCAGGGGTTGCTCGATTTCCCTTCCAGCAGGACCTCAATGCGGGTCAGCCGCCGATCCATCGACGTTTCCAGCCGGAACAAATCGTCGCGGCTCGCCACGTCGGTGCGCAGAACCGTCTCGATGGCGACCAGGCGCCGATCCAGATCGGCGACCGAAACGCGGTCGGCCTTTTCGCTGACGGTCAGGCGAATGCCGTAGACGGTGGTGTAATAGGCCGTCAGCGCTCCGGCGAGCATCACCACGATCGTCATGATGACCCGCATCACCGGCTGCGGAATCGGTCCGCCGCCGTGGCTACCGGCGACACGGCTCCCCGGCCGGACCACTGTTCGCGTGATCATGTCTGATAGAGGCGTGTGATGAGCCGGCCCGGCTCGTTGCGTTTGCTGCCGGATCGACATGCAGCACGACGCATGGGCCATCGCCCCGTCACCTCGCGACGGCCCACGGTCGTGTACATCGCCCACATCAATCCGGCGGCGATGCCTATGGTTTGTTCGCCTTGAGCGGCGTCGGCCGATTCGAAATGGTCAGCCCGCCGCCATGATCCCTTCTGCTCGGTCAGACGCTCACCGACGGAAAACAATTCGCATGAATGGATTGTCAGTTCATCGCACACGGCGGGATCGGCGTTATCGCGCAATGCCAGCAGATAGTCAAACTTGCCGTCGCCGGTGCTCGACCGATCCAGAACGACGGCATGCGTTCCACACTGCGGCGCACGCGGCGAATCGGATTTGCAGAAGACCGGTGCGGCAAAGTGAGTTCCCGGCGTGGCGCCCCGATAGACCAGTGACGTTTCCAGCACGCGGGTGATCTGGCGGTATTCGTAATGAGCGGATTGCGATTGCCCGGTCGCGTCGGCGTACTCGTGTCCGGGAATGTGATCGCACGTGCGGATGTCCTGCCCGCAAACCGAGCAGCGCGGCAAACGAAATTCAAAGCCGATCGACCCCTCCTTGACGATGCCGCTGTCGATGTCGGCCGCCAGGCGGTCACCGTGCGGACTGCGAAGCCAATAGAATGAAACTTCGATCCACGATCGACCCTGTACGGCCGGGCGCGCATCGAAATTGCGGGCGACCGGAAGCCGCGTGCGGTCGTGTCCGATGAGCACCGGCGTATCGATCAACAGCGCACAGAGGGGTCCATATTCTTCGACCGGGAAGCGGCCGCCGTGATCGTTGACCTCATCGGAGATCAGCCGCAGACTTCGGATATGAACGTCCTCGCTTCTTAACAGAATGGGCGGCTTGATGCGTTGATTGATGAGAGCCATCAGCTCGCCGCATCGTGTCCGCTTCGACTCTTCGGCGGTTTTGACAAGTTCGGCTCGCCCCAACTGAAGCTGCCCCCGCAACATCACGCCGTTGCCTGCCGTGGTCTGTTCGATCATCGACTGCCTCCACCCTACCCGGCAAGGGCCGATCACCCCCGGAGCGGGGACGCCGACAGATTCAAAGACAAATTGAAGACCACCGGTGGTAATGCCCTTATCCACTGACCGACAAAAGGTCGGCCGCGATAACTTAAAGCGTTACTCGAAGCACCGGACGGCAACAGCGCAAAACGCCGCAACCGTGCTGCTCTCACTCTCGTCTGAATGTCGAGTCAGGCGCGCTTCTGCGTGGTGGAGGTTGAGCATTGATCGAGTTGGCTTGACGATGAGCTTCTTTTGAGTCAGTATAATCAACGCGTATCGGCACAAGGTCCGACGCGCGAGACCAAGACAACGATCCGCCGTTCGTCCGCCCTCACAAGACCGGACGATCGGCGGTCAACACCCCACTTTGTGGCAGGAGGGTCTATGTTCAAGCGCACCATGCTTTGCACTGCCTTGGTCGTCTGTCTGTATCTGTCACCGGTTCAAGCGCAGTTCGGCATCGACGACGGCCCGCGCGGCAACTCCGGCGCCATCACGATGCGGATTGATGTCATGCCGGGCTGGTGCCCGAACTCCGTTTTCATGTCGCCCGTGTATGAAGTCTACACCGTGCGACCCGGGCGCGCGGTTGCGCCGGATTTGATTGCGGTGGCCGTTGCGGGAACGCCGACGTTGCAGGCCGCCGCCTATGATCCCACGACCGCGAATCTGGAAGGCGTTTCACCCTTGCGGTATGAATTCAGGGACATTATGGCCGCCGACGTTCCCGAAGGAGGTCCATGCGCCTGCCGACGGTCGATGCCCGATGGACTCGAAGACGTGGTCCTGTATTTCCCGCGCGGCGAGTTTGTCGCCGCGATGGAGCCGATTGTCGACACCGAGCGCCGGATGGTCCAACTGGACATGATGTACGGCGGATACATGCAGTCGGGCCTGGATTGTGTTCGCTTCTATACATCGGTCAAGACCATCAGCCCGGCCGCGGCGGAGCTGCCCGCTGTCGCCAATCTCGTCAACTATCCCAACCCGTTTAACGCCGAGACCGTGATCACGTTCGAACTGGGTACGCCGCAGGATGTGACACTCGACGTGTACGACGTGCTCGGGCGACATGTCGCGCGGCTCATGGACGGGCTGCAGGCCGCCGGAGTGCACTCAGTCGGCTGGGACGGCATCGCCGACAACGGCGCACCGCTCGGATCGGGAATGTACTTCTACCGTGTGCAGAGCCGGCAGTTCAGCGAAGTACGCAAGATGATCCTGTTGCGATGAGACGTTCTCGGGATCGGTGCACGTGAGGTCGCCAAATTGCCGGCGACCGAGGGTCTTTGGGCCGTCCTGCTGCGCGGGGCGGCCCTGCTGGTTTTGCGCGAACCGCTCTCAGAATGGAAGTGCCGGGCGCAATTCACTGTGGAGAGCGGGCGGACTGCGGACACCGGCGAGGACGCCCGGTGCTCACAGTCAATTCAACTTCCGATTGCTCGGAATGCCCGCGAATCGCCCGGTGGTTCAACGGCGGCGCTTGCGGCCGTCCGTCAGCTCAGCCGCGTACTCGAGCGTCCTTTCGGTGATCCGATCACCGGCCACCATGCGCGCCAACTCGCCGATTCGCTCTTCTCCACGTAGAAGACGCAGGCGGACTTTGGAGCGACCCCGCACGGTTTGCTTTGAAATTTGCACGTGCGAATCGGCGGGCGCGGCCATCTGTTGCAGGTGGCTGACCAAAAAGACCTGGGCATGCTTCGAGAGATCCGCAATGCGCGATGCCACTTTGTGCGCCGTTTCGCCGCCGATTCCAGAGTCGATTTCGTCAAAGACGTACAGCCGATTGTCGTGCGGGCCCCCGGTGATCGTCTTGAAAGCGAGCAACAGACGCGACAACTCGCCGCCGGAGGCGATCTTGTCCAAGGGCTTGAATCCCTCGGCGGGGTTCGCCTCGAAGAGAAACCGGATGCGCTCGGCGCCATTCGGTCCGATCGCATCAGTCCCGTCAATAACTGTTGGGGCCATCTCGACCTGGATGCGCGCCCCCGACATGCCCAATGTCGACAGCAGGGCATCGACCTTCTTCTCCAGTGTCGGCGCCGCGTGACGCCGCTGTGCGCTCAACGCGGATGCCAAAGCGGTGAGCTGCCCCTGCAATTGTCCGACTGCGTCGCTCAGTTTCCTGACACGCACTTCCAGATCACCCGCTGATTGTTCCTCGGTTTGCAATTCGTCCAGGCGCGCGAGAATGGCTGCGCCGGTGGCGCCGTATTTGGACTTCAGACGATGCAACAGCGCCAGGCGCGATTCGATCCGGTCCAACTGTCCGGGGTCGAACTCCAGCGATTGCCGATAGTCCGCAAGCGAACGCGTGGAATCGGCGACGGCCTCCTGTGCAGCGTTCAATTGTTCGGCGATCTTGCTCCAGCGCTCATCGAGCTCGGCCAGCCGTCCGGCATCGCGCACCAGCCGCGCGATGATGTCCGACACCGAGCCATCGGTCTCACTCAACGCCGAGAGCGCACGTTCGGCGCCCTCGATCAGGCGATGGCCATGGCGTAAGATCGAACGCTCAGAGACAAGCCGTTCCTCTTCGTCGGCGACGATGGCGGCGGCCCTGATCTCATCGATCTGGAAACGGCGGAGCTCCTCGCGGCTGCACTCAGATTCCCATGCGGCGGTCGCCTCCGTCAGACGCCGTCGTGCGTCGGACAATTCGGCATGGACGTCGGCGACCGACGAGGACAGTTCGACGCAGCCCCCGAAGCGATCAAGCAGCTCGGCATGACGGTCGGAATCGAGCAATAGCTGCTGCTGATGCTGGCCGCACAAATCGGCCAAGGATTCGCCCAGTGCGCGCAACTCCGTCTGCCTGAGCTGCCGCTCGCCGACAAACGCGCGTGTCGTTCCCGACTGCGCCAGTTCGCGGCGCAGCCACAACGATCCGGTCGGCAGCGACAGCGTCGCGGCGACGGCGGAATCGATGGCATCGAATTCCGCTTCGACCATCGCTTCCCGCGCACCGGTGCGCACCATCTCCGACACGACACGTCCGCCCAGCAGAAAACGGATCGCCTCGACAATGACTGTCTTGCCAGCGCCCGTTTCGCCGGTGAATACCGTCAGCCCCGGCGCGGCGTCGAACTCCAGATCATCGACGATGGCGAAGTTGCGGATGCGCAGACGGGTCAGCATCGAAGTGACATCGGATCAAGGTCCCGGAACAACCGTCACACACTCACAGCGGACGCAGCAGCGCCAGGCAGATGGCGCACAACAGCGAGATCACGCCCGCCGCCCACAACCCGATCGCCCAGTACAGGTCCTCGATCTTGCGGCGCGTGATCCGTTCGATGGCGCGGCGCGACGAGTCCGGCGAGTTGGCGAAGTATCGGTACCGTCGCACCAGCAGCACACGCAACGCCCAGAGGCCGGATAATGCCCACCAGATCATCGGCGACAACCACATGATGACGCGGGCAGCGGTCGCGCCGGACAAGGCCAGGGGGCCGAAGATCAATCCCAAGACGACTGCCAGCCATCCGAGAACAGACCACGCGAGCACTCCCAATGCGGCGACTTCGGCGGAGCGCATGACGCCGGTACGGATCTGACGCATCGCCTCAAGCCAGTACAGATCGTCCTGCGTGGGCACCGACGCCGGTTTGGTGTGGCCGCTGGAAACGGTACTGACGGTTTCAAGGGACATGGGGACGCTCAGGGCCGAATGACGATTTGGCGGTGGCAGTGCGTGCACTCCACCAACAGCCGTTTGGGAAGGTCGAGTTTTAAGTTTTGACGCCCGTCGATGGAGCGCAACAGATCGGTTTCCCCCGCTTCCAGTTCGGCGTGCAGATCAATGTTACAGGTCTTGCCGCAATGCGGGCAGGAATACAGTTCAATCACCCAGGCAACCTCCGGCCGTCACGGACTGATTCTATCGCGACCGGGACGGTTGCACAATGACAAACATCGGCAGGACAATCGGTCGCGGGCGTTACGAGCAGGGGTCGCAGTAGGCCGCTTCCGGCGTCGCCGATCGGAAGGCCACATCGATGATGCCGATGACGTCGAACACGTTGGTCACGCCGTCGCAGGTCACATCGGTCATTTCCCGGGGACACAGGGGATTGGGGTCAGGCGATGCGGGCTGGCTGCGGAAGGCGACATCGACGGCGGCGACGACGTCGAATACGTTGATGGTGCCCTCACACTGCGCAGGGTCGCCATGGCAGTCGCAGACACAGTCGCAGGCGTCGCCGACGCTGTTGCCGTTGAGGTCTTCCTGGCCGGGGTTGTAAACCGTGGGGCAGTTGTCGCAGACGTCGCCGATTCCGTCGGCATCCCCGTCAGTCTGCGAGACATTCGCGTCGTCGGGACAATTGTCGCAGGCGTCGCCACGGGTGTCGCCGTCGGAGTCGGTCTGCGCTGGGTTGGATACGGAAGGACAGTTATCGCAGGGATTGCTGACGCCATCGGCGTCGAGATCGTCGCCACGCGCCGCGATCACCCCTTCGAATCCGTTGACCAGACCGTGGCCGAACGATTCATCCCAACCGGCGGGCCCCAAGTCGAGCGCCGAACACATCAGGATTTCATGAGCCTCATCGGCAGTCAGCGCCGGATTTTCAGAGAAAATCAGGGCCGCCACGCCGGCCGCATACGGTGATGCCGCCGAGGTGCCGCCAAACCATGTGTAATCCGTTCCGGAATACCCCACCGAGCCGGTGCGGTCAGTCGTGCGAATGCTGGTCCCCGGCGCGCAGATATCGATCGAGTTGCCGTAGTTGCTGAAGCTGGCGAGGTTACCTGATGGTGTGATCGCGGAGACCGCCAGGACATACGGGTCGTTGGCGGGATACCCCACATAGGGAAGCGCGGAATTGCCTGCCGCCGCGATATGGACCATGCCATCCTCGTGGGTCTGTCGATACTTGGCCTCCAGCGCCAGGGAGTTTGGGCCGGTGTAGCTGTGATTGGTGACCCGGACGCCCATCGCCTCGGCGAATGTCAATCCGTTGAGAATCCACACCGCCTCGGCGGTGCCGAAATTGGAACAGGGAACATCGGTGATGAATATCCGAATCGGCACCACCGGAGAGGCCGGCGAAACGCCGACCACGCCCAGCGAATTGTTGATGACGGCCGCAATGCATCCCGCCACCGAAGTGCCGTGGTGATCGCACGAGTTGACCGGACTGCCGTCGAGGAAATCATCGTTGTCGGAGGCAAAATTGTATCCGGGAATCGTGTTCAAATCGGGATGGTCAAGCTGCACACCGGCATCGAACACCGCGACGATGACGCCCGGCGAACCGGTCGTAATGCCCCATGCCTGCTCGCAATCCAGGTCGACATCGGGCGTGCCGCCGAACTGCCCGTAGTTGAACATACCCCACAAGTTGCCCCACTCCGGGTCATTGGGGATCAGATCGTCTTCGGCATCCGACAAATCGACGGAGAACTGGTAGTTTGGTTCGGCCCATTCGATTCGGGGATCGAGCGCCAGGTTGTTGGCTTGCTGAAGGACGTCGAAGCCGCTTTTGGACAGGCCGCGGAGACGGTACGCGCCATCCAATTCGGCCAAATCCGATTCCACGATTTGCCAATCAGGCGCCAGCGCCTGAAGAAGGCCCATGGCGTCCTGACGGTGGTCCTTCGCGATCCGCACCAGAAGGTCCGGCGTGATGATCAGCCAATGCTTCGGTGTGGCGCCCCACTGGAAGACGGGGGACACGAAGGCGATATCCGGTTCCGATGCGAGCACGGTCAGACTGTGATTCAACTCGGTCGCCTCGCCGCCGCCCTGAGACACATCAAGCAATTGCCAGCTTCGTACCCCCGTGGAAACCGATTCCTTGATGTCCAATCCGCCGGCGGCTTTGGCTTGCTCCTGTCGGGCGGTCTGAACGCCCTCGCGAAACACGACCGCGAGACGGTCCCGCTGCAGCGTCAATTCCTCGCGCTGCCCGTCGATGATCCGCCAGGTCGGAAGACGTGGATCGTGCAGGGCGGCTTTGGCGTGTTCATCGGGCGCGTGAACCGCCAGGCAAAGTGCGGCCACGATGCTGACGCCGCCGAACGCTCTGAGAGCACGATACATTCGATTCTCCCGGTGGGGCAGGACCGTGTTACATTCGCCTTCTGGATGAACGGACGGGGCGATTCAACTCTCTGACACCCGGTGTCCGAAGAACGACCGACATCCCAATATGCCCGATTCCGACGAACTGTCAACGCTCAAGATCAGGGTCGCCGCCTTCACGGGTGTCCCCGATGACGGCACGGTCGAGCAGTTGCGGTTCCTGCACCGGGCCATCTTCGCCGACGGACGCGAACACGAGTTTGTCGAGACGCTGCGCGGGCGGTCTGGAATCCACGGCCTGATCGCCTGTGACCGCGACGATGCCGTGGGATACAAGATCGGGTACGCACTGGACGCGAAGACCTACTACAGTTGGATGGGCGGTGTCCTCTCCGGCTATCGACGGCGCGGCATCGCCTCAGACCTCCTGCGGCGCCAGCACGATTGGTGCGTCCGGCAGGGGTATGAGCGGATTCGGACGCGCACCCAGAATCAGTGGCGCGGCATGCTCGTGTTGAACATCCGGTGCGGATTCGATGTGATCGCGACGGAGATTGACGAGCGCGGCGAGCACAAAATTATCATGGAGAAGACCCTGCGACGTCCGGGTCCGGACTGATCAGAGCATCGGCGGCATGTTTTCAGGATACGACAGATCCGGGCAGCGATAGCGAATGCTCATGTGCGGCTTGTAATTCGGATGACGGAGATATCCAAGCAGGACTTCTGTCTCCGGACTGAACCATTGCACGCCGGGACCCAGTGTATCGCTCGTCTCGCGGATCCAGGCGGGGTCGCCATACTCGCCGCTCGCCATGGCGTTGCAGTGATCGAACGCCTTCATGATGGTGGTGCTGTCCATGCCCTCGATGTTGAAGTCCAGATGCACGGCGTACAGTCTGTTCTTGTTGAATGAGAATGACACCTCGCAGGACAATCCCATCAGCGTGTCGAAGTACTGCACAAGCGGCTCGCCGAGCCGGTTGCGGCCGACACTGAGATACTCATCCTTAAAGCGCTCACGGACCGCTTCACTCGAACTGCCCCAGACGAGATCACCGTAGCCCTCGGTGAACACCGTTTTTCGGGTGGTGTCCGATTCGGAGCGACCCTGGCTGGACTCATCGAGCGGGGTTTGCGCCTGTGTCGACGGCGCGGACTCTCGCGCCCGGTCGGAGGATTGACATGCGGCCCCGATGACTAACAGAGCGCCGACCAGCAGACAGCGTGCGATGTGCGTGCCCATCATGTTCGGATTATCGGCGAATCGCGCGTTGAAGGCAAGACCCTGATGAGAGAACGAGTCTGGGCTCATCGGGCGCTGTCCTTGACCGAAGATGTGTCATGACGTTCATAGAATGTGAAGGTCAGGGTCCCGTCGTGCGCCGCGCGCGATCTGTCCATCCCGGGATATCGTGACACGTCGATTTCAACCTGACGCATCTGATATGCTGCGCGAAACGCGTGGTTGACCTTCAATTCGGCGTCGGTCCGAAACACCGGCGAAGACACCGGCGATCCCTGTGCGAATCCGCATATGATGTAGTCCGGTTGGCGCGACAGGACGTATGCGCCGTCGCCTTTTTCGTGACCGGGAAGCACTTCCGCAGGACGAGAATAATGCGACGGCTGCCGGGCAATGTGGCGATCGTTGATCCCGAGCATGTCGATATAGCGATTGTCCGGCGCAAAGTACGGGGTCGCGCCGGCGGTGTTCAGCGCGATGAGGCATCCCTTCGGCCAATGACTGGAAATGTACTCCCCGATGACTTGTGCGATGGGCGGCTGCAAACCGTCCGGCGGGGCAGGACGCATGTAGTGGATCGGGATGACCAACTGCAGCGCGCACAGCACCACGGCCCCACACGCGATGAGCCATCGCTCGTGTGTCACGGGTGACGACCACATTTCCCGCAGCACCAGCGACAGGAAGATCGCAAGCGGCGGGATGACCGGCACGACCAACCGGAATCCCGGCATGAAATCGCCGCCGACGCGCGCGACATACAACACGTACCCCGCGGACAAAACCGCCAGATACGCAAGCGACGCGCGCCAGCGCCGTGCCACTGTCAGGTACACGCCCCCGGCGGCGAACAACGGCAGCAGATACGGCGGGCCGAAACCCCAAATCCGCACATACTCCAGCCCGCGTCGCATCTTCATCCACACGTAAGACGATTTGGCATAGTATGGGTTCGGCAACAGGTCGCCGTAGTACAAAACCCTCCAGACA